>JAYWHZ010000279.1:0-2533 GCA_043777395.1 Bacteroidota bacterium | reverse complement strand
ATAAATATAGGCAATACAGCATAGATTCGCTCGAATTTGAGGTTTTGGCTCAGGAAAGTAAATCAACCCAAAGAGATGTCATAGACCGCTCGGTGGCTTATGGCAAAGCGGTGGCTTCGGCTATTTTTGACTATTCCAAGACCGATGGCGGCTTTGAGGCATATCTCAAAAACTTTGAACCTAACTATGTTTTTCCGAATCTTACTGGCAACTGGGTGCCACCAACAAAGGGGCAGGTCGTGAGCAAGTTCCCGTTGCACCCGTATTGGGGACAGCACCGTACTTTTGCCAAAACTAATAACGTATTGCCTGTGCCGCAATTATTGGCTTATTCGTTCGATGCCAGTTCGACTTATTACAAACAAAATTTCGCTGTGTATGAAAAAAACAAAACCCTGACGCAGTCCGAAAAGGAAATAGCCGCTTGGTGGGCAGATGACCCCACCGAAACCTTCACACCGCCAGGTCATTCGTATAGTTTGGCAAATATTGTTATTAAAACCGCACAGCCCGACTTATTCAAAGCTGCCGAAACTTACGCTCGTGTGGGCATGGCAGTAGCCGATGGTTTTGTAAACTGCTGGAAAGCCAAATATAGCTACCACTGTGAGCGTCCTTCGACCTACGTGCGGGCTAATATTGATAAAAATTGGGAGCAGTTTTGGCCCGAGCCACCTTTTCCTGCTTTTTATTCTGGACATTCGGTGCAAGCCGCTGCCAGTGCCACGGTTCTGGAAGACTTGTATGGCAAAGCCTTTAAAATCACGGACACCTCGCACGAAGGTCGCCCCAAAGACGTAGCTCGCAATATAGAATACAAAGTAAGGACGTTTGAAAATTTTTGGGCAATAGCCGAGGAAGCAGCCCTCTCACGGTTTTTGGGAGGAATTCATACCGAACAAGATAACGAAACGGGTCTTGTTGAAGGCAAAAAAATAGGAACAAATATTAATAATTTAAACTGGAAGAAATAATGAAAAAGCTAATCATTGCTGCCTCGGCAGCTGTATTTATGTTGGCAGCATGTAGCAAAACTGATACAACTCCGACACCAGCATCCGTAACCCCACCTGTAATACCACCCGTAACTCCTACCGTCACGTCCTTCATACCCAACGGCTGGAAGGCATTAGATTCATTTAACGAAAATCGATTTTGTGCAGTGGCTGAGACCGTAGGCGAAAAAATTTATGCAGGACTTGGGTATAATGGCGACGGTTTTTTTACTGTTACAAATGACTGGTATGAGTATGATGTAGCAACCAACAAATGGACAAAGAAACAGCCTTTTCCGACCGATGCCCGTGCCAATGCCATCAGTTTCAGTATTAACGGCAAAATTTATGTAGGATTAGGCACCAATTATAACCGTGCTAATAAAGAGCAGACCTATACAGACTTATTTGAGTATGACCCCACAACTGACAAATGGACTGCCAAAGCGGATTTCCCAGCCGTTGGACGTGACCAATCTGTATTTTTTACGATTGCTAATAAAGGCTATGTGGGTACAGGCAATACAAACCCTTCTTCGGCTACGACCGTAACGAAAGATTTTTGGGAATATGACCCTGCTACCAACAAATGGACTGCCAAAGCAGATTTTCCATCAACATCTCGATGCAGAGCATTTGGATTTGCCATTGGCAATAAGGGCTACTTGGGCGGTGGCGAAGATTTGAATATAAACAAATTATCTGACTTTTATGAATATGATCCAGCTACAAATAGTTGGAATAAAAAATCACCTATTTCAGTAGCTGTTTCTCGTTCTCGAGGTTTTGCTTTTAATGGGGTGGGTTATGTAGTAGGAGGTTTGTTAGGTAATGGCAATAACACTTCAAATACGATTTATAAGTTTGACCCAACTGCTAATGAATGGACTAAGACAAGCGACATTGCAACTTACGACGACACGTTCAAAGGGCGACTATATCCTGTTGCAACCGTCACCAAAACAAAAGCATACATTGGACTCGGGGCTTATGGCAATTCAGAAAATATTAGAAACCAAAAAGATTTCTACGAGTATTTGCCAAAGTGAGTAGTGTAAGAAAATTTTATGGCATCACAAATAGCCTAAAATTAGGTCATTCAACGGCTATAATACATTTAATCCATCTTATTTCTAAATTATCAAACAAAATGAAAACAACAAAGTTACTAACAATCGCACTCACACTCCTCATTTTTTCATGCAAAAAAGATGAAGTCACCACCCCCGCAGATACTTGCAAAGTCTCTGTGATTGACCGTGGAAACAACAACAAACATACTTATACCTACGATGCCGCAGGGAAAGTTGCCACCATGACTCGTGAATTTGATGGTTCAGGGTCGGGCAAGATTAGCAAATACGTTTATACTTTTACCTACGACAATGCAGAATTACTCACAAAATCAGACTGGACACTCGCTGGCGTTCCCAATGGTTCTGAGACATACACCTACACGGCTGGGAAAATCTCAAAAGTGAGTTTCAAAGACGTTGATGGAAATGCGGGTACAAACAATATAAAATACGATGAAGCAG
>JAYWHZ010000278.1:0-8579 GCA_043777395.1 Bacteroidota bacterium | reverse complement strand
ACATAGATTTTTATGGCAAACCAAACGACGGCAAAGCCGATAGCAACCTCTACATCAACAAAAACGACATCAGGCAGCAGTTTATAAGTCTATATACCGACACGGCGTTTTATTATCTGACGTGGAACACCCAAAACACACTGGGCAAACGCATGGTCGATGCCAATGGCTCTACCATTGGCGGCACGCCCGAAGCAAACTATGAAGAAGAAATTGTGTTGGCATTTAAAAATACTTATAGCAAAGGCGAACCCGCAAACGACGGCGTGGGACGCTCGTGGCGCTCCGAACAAAACAACGGCGAGATGCCAAGTGGAACAATCTTTGACCTTGGCGGAAAAATAGAATACAACATACCAACCAAAAACGTGTTTAGAAATGGAACGACCACCAACGCCAAACTCAAAATAATGCTCTTGGGCAGAAACAATCCCGTGGACAACAACAACACCGTGCCGCCACTCAACCACCACCTCCAAATATATATAGGGCAAAATGAATTGAACCTCAACCTACTCGAAGACACACTCTATCGGGGTTTTGCGACTTGCGAATTTAAAAAATCTGTTGCCCTCAATCAATTGACCGACACCACAACGCTCATACAATTTAAAAGCATCAACGACATAAACCTAAAAACAGACCGACAATCGGTGTCCAATATCGTGTTTCAATATCCGAGAACTTTTGAACTCGACAACCAAAGCACCCGAAAACTCACCTTCACAGGACAAAATGGGCAGATAGCTTACCTGCGTTTTCCAAACTACAACCCAAGCAAATCGCAACCTATTCTCTACGACTTTACCACCCAAAAACGCATCACAGGCAGAATACAAAACGGTGCATTTGAAGTCATGGTAGCCAACGGCGGACTAAAAAAACAACTCTATCTCAACGACGAAACCCAAACACTATCCGTAACGCTCCAAAACACAACATTTACACCCCTCAACGCCGCTTCACAAAACTACACATACCTCATCGTTACCGCACAAACACTGCTACAAAGTGCAAACGCATACGAAAACTACCGAAAATCGCCAACAGGCGGAAACTGGAAAGTACTCACCATAACAACAGAACAACTCTACGACCAATTTTTTTATGGACTGCACTCGCCCTTAGCAATCAGAAACTTTTTGGCTTATCTGTTTGCCACACAAACCCAAAAACCAAAAGAACTCCTGCTGCTCGGAAAAGGGCAAACCATCGAACGCATCAGAACCAACTACGCCAAAGACTTGGTGCCAACCGTTGGGGTGCCAGGCTCAGACAACATGCTTTCCTACAACACATTTAATAACAACACCTTCTTTCCGTCCATATCCATCGGTCGGGTGTCTGCCATAAACAACCAGCAAGTAAATATTTATCTCGACAAGGTCATTGAGTACGAAAGCGTACCAAAAGGACAAAAATGGCAAAAAAATGTGTTCCTCGTTACAGGCGCCCAAACAGTAAGCGAATACGAAAACTTCAAAATACACATGCGAACCTTTGCCAACTACGTCAAAAACCCGCAATACGGTGCCTATATTCTCCAATATGACAAAGACGCTACGAGACCAGCCGTAAAACCGACCGAAATATTGGTAGATAAAATAAACAACGGCATTGGGATGTATAATTATTTTGGACACGGCTCATCGACCGTCATTGCCGTCGAACCTGGCATCCCGAGCGACTACAACAACGCCGGAAAATACCCCGTGTTCTTTTTTAGTGGCTGCAACATCGGCAATGCCTTTGAAGAAACCTCCCTGGGCGAAGACTTCCTATACCAACTGCCCCGAAGAGGTGCCATTGCCTGGATAGCACAAACAAGCCTTGGGTTTGAATCCCAACTTGCCCGAATATCAAACGCCTTTGGCGAAAATATCTCCATCAAACACTATAACGAATCGCTGGGCTTCATCGTCAAAGAATCGCTCACAGACCTCTCCGTTGCCGACGACCTCTCGATACTACACATCCAACAAAACCTATACCAAGGAGACCCCGCCATAAAGCTATATACTTATAGCCAACCCGACTACGAGGTCAAAAGGCAAAATATTTTTATCACACCCGAAAACATGACCGCCTTGTCCGACTCGTTCTATGTGGCAATTGCCGTCAATAATCTCGGAAGAGCCACCAACGACACGACAGACATAAGCATTAAACGGACTTTTCCCGATGGCTCTATCATCAACTATCCGCTCAGAAAATTTAAACCCATCTACAACACCGATACTTTGTACTACCTCGTCAAATCGAGAGATTTGAAAACAAGAGGCACCAACCGATTTGAAATCACAACCGACGCAACCAACCGAATAGCAGAGTTTAATGAAACCAACAACACCGATGTATTCGACTACTTTGTACCCTCCAATGCCGTCAATCTTTTGTTGCCATTGGACTATGGCATCGTGCCAACGACCACACCCGAACTCGTGTTTCAAAATAGCAATTTATTTACCAATAGCCAAACCTACCTCTACGAAATAGATACAACAGCCAAATTTAACAGCGTTTGGAAGCAAACAGGTTCGATACAAGCCAGCTCGTCGCTCGTAAAACTAAACCCCAACCTGCTCGCCACCGACTCGGTGGTCTATTATTGGCGTGTGCGTCTCAACCTGCCCGCAAGCGAAGGCGGCGTGTGGGAATCCCGTTCGTTTACACGCATAGCAGGCGTGCCTGATGGCTGGAACCAAAGCAAGCCAACCCAATTTACAAAGACAGGGTTTGATTTTATTATTTTAGACAGCCTCCAAAATGACCCCAGCGATAAAAACGTTTTTAAGTTTCCAACTTTTACACAAAAAATAAAGATAGAAAGCCATTCTTTTTTTGGTCCAAGTTCTATTCGTTTTGAGCAAGGCGTGATTAGTGGTGGGACTTGTGGTAATATGGGTTGCGTAACCGTCAAGCATCGGATTTTAAAACCTGTATTAGAACCGCCCGCAACGGTCGATTGCCAAGGTAGAAACCCAAGGTCGCCTGCATTTGACCTCACCACAACACTTGGTAGAACAAAATTTAAAAACTACCTCAGAGCCATTCCACAGTTCAACTTTTTTGGATTTTATGCTATTGGCGTAGCCACCCAAGCCCTAAAACTGGACTCGATACCACTCTATCTCTATCAATTTGGCGTAGATACTACCTTTATAAGAACCATCAACACCAACCAAGTAGGCATGGCTTTTGTGGGACAGAAAGGCATCAGAGCAGGTGCTTTGATGGATACTGTGTTGGGACCCAGAGGCAGTGCCGTAGTAGAAACAGACCTCCTGGGACGTTGGAAAAGAGGCACTTATATATCTGAAACCGTTGGTCCTGCCAAAACATGGAAAGAGGCTTCTTATCAATTTACCATCTCTAAAAGACCAAGCCAAGATAGCTTGGGTATGAGTATCATTGGCATTGATAAAAACCGCAACGAAACCGTGTTGATTGCAAACGCAGGCATATTTAACAACCGAATAAATCTCTCCACAATAAACGCACAGACCTATCCTTACCTAAAATTTAGGGCAATAACAGAAGACAGCGTCAGTCGGATACCACCGCAACTCAAACGCTGGACGATAGCCTACGATGCCGTTCCCGAAGGGGCTTTGGTCGTCGATAGCGACTACCGTTTCTATGCCGATACACTAAGCGAAGGCGACACAGTGCTGATGCGTGTCAAATACATTAACCTTTCGCCCATTGGCATGGATAGCTTGATGGTCAGAACGACATTTGCCGACAACAGCAGAGGCGTTTTGAGTTCGACAAAAAAACTGGCACCGCTGCCTGCCCGCCAGTCCGTTTTGCTCAATGCTTCGGCATTGACCGTGGGCAAAAGCGGCAACAACACGCTGTCGCTGCTCGTAAACCCCGAATTTAACCAACCCGAGCAGACCTTAGCCAACAACACCATCAAGCAAACGGTTTATGTCAAACAAGACCCTTACAGCCCCGTGCTTGATGTGGTGGTGGACAATAGAACCATTTTTGATGAGGAAATTGTGTCGCCAAACCCCATTATTTTGATGACACTCAGAGACGAAAATCGCTTGCTAAAAACTGCTGACACGAGCTATTTTACCGTAAAATTTGGATTAAGAGACGATGCAACGCTCAGAAGAATTTATTTTACGGACTCTCGATTGGAATTTTTGGGACTGGCAGACGGCAAAACCAAAGCCCGATTCTCGCCCAAAAACCTCCCCGACGGTCTCTATAAACTCTCTATCGAAGCCAAAGATGTAACAGGAAACGGAGCCGGAACGCAGCCTTATGAGATAACGTTTAAGGTGATAAATGAAAGTGCTATCTCCAATATTTATCCTTATCCCAATCCGTTTACGACCAAAATGAAATTTGTGTTTACCATTACAGGCGATAAACTGCCCGATTATATCAAAATATCTATCTATACCATTACGGGGCGGCTGGTCAGAGAAGTAACAAAAGATGAACTTGGCAATCTGCACATTGGCAACAACATAAGCGATTTTAGTTGGGACGGCACCGACCAGTTTGGAGACCAACTCGCCAAAGGGGTTTATTTTTACAAAGTGGACATCAGCAGCGAGGGCAATAAATTTAAGACCATGAGCGTAGCACCTGATAATAAGCCGGGTTTGGAAGATGGATTTTTTAAAAATAATATTGGTAAAATATATCTGATGCGGTAGTTTTTTAGGTATCCATTTGTATGTTAAAAACGAGGCTGTGGCAACCAGATAGCACCAAATGAATGGCTTGTGGGTGTAAAATTTGAATATAAAGTGCTTTGCTATGGTTTTTTGTAGTAATTTTGGTTCAGATTAATTATTTATTCATACCAAAGCCGTATGCGACACTTTTCCACTACCGTTTTATTGCCCTGTTTTATGGTTGCCATCGGCTCGGTTTTTTGCCTCAATGCCTGCAAAAACAATCAGCAAACAGATACCATCATTGCCAAAGTTTATGACAAGCAGCTCTCTATCCACGACCTTGAAGGCGTGGTGGCTTTGGGTATAGGCAAAGACGACAGCACCAAAGCGGTTCAAAATTTTATAGACAATTGGCTTCACGACCAAGTGATACTACACAAAGCGGAGCAAGAACTCTCGTCTGAAAACAGTAATTTTGACGACCAGATAGACCGATACAAAAATTCATTGATACTCTATGCCTTTGAAAGCCAAGTGTTTAGAGACAACGTAGATACTATCGTTTCTGAAAAAGAAATACAAACCTATTTTAAAGAAAACAAACCGCTCTTTCAGCTCAAAGAACCCCTTTTTAAAGGAAGGCTCGTGTTGGTTCAAAAAATCGACGACGACCTGCCCAAACTCACCCAATGGTATGCCTCAAACAACGCCGACGACATCAACCAACTATATCAATACTGCCTCGACCACAACGGCAAAATTTTGATTAGCGACACCACATGGCTTAGCCTCTCGACTGCACTCCAAGACGTGCCTTATAGCCTACGCTCCAAGATAGATTTTAATTCCACAGGTTCAAAAACAGCCACCGATAGCAGCGTGGCGTTGTTTGTAGTAAACAAAGGACACAAAAAAGTGGGCGAACAAGCACCGCTCAATTTTGAACGCAGCAACATCAAAAACCTAATTATACTCAAACGCAAACAAGAGTTTCTGCACAAGTTTTACCAAGATATTTACGACGAAGCAGTAGAAAACAACGAAATAGAACAATCCAAGTAATTTAAGAAGAAAAAAACGAAAACTATGTACGAATGGTCAGTAATATACGAAGATAACCACCTGATTGCCATTAATAAACCCAATGGCATGATTGTTCAGGCAGACGAAACCACCGCCACGCCGCTGGTCGATGAGGTCAAAGAATACATCAAACACAAATACAACAAACCCGGAAAAGTATTTTTAGAACCCGCCCACCGCATCGATAGACCCGTGAGCGGCTTAATCGTGATGGCTCGAACCACCAAAGCATTGGCACGCATGACAGGGCTTTTTAGAGAACGAGAGATTGAAAAAACCTATTGGGCAATTGTTAAAGACAGACCAAAACTCGAAAACGAAACGCTGGTGCATTATCTCAAAAAAGACACCGACAAAAACAAATCTCGGGCTTACGACAAGGAAGTTTCCGACTCCAAACGTGCCGAACTGACCTACAAACTCCTCAGGGTTATTGGGCAACACTCGCTCTTGGAAATAAAACCGCTCACAGGTCGTCCGCACCAAATCAGGGTTCAACTCTCTACCATCGGCAACCCGATAAGAGGCGACGTAAAATATGGATACCCCAAAGCCAATGCCAATCAATCGATAAACCTACATGCTCGGTCGCTCAAATTCGTTCACCCAGTAACCAAAATTTCTATTGTCATAGAAGCAAGTTTGCCCGTAGATGATATTTGGAATGAGTTTAAAAAAACGATGTAACCATTGTCAATCCACAAAACAACGATGCAAAAAGGCAAGATCTATCTCATTCCCAATGTGTTGAGCGAAGGCACAATAGCCCAAACCGTACCCCAACCGATAGTCGAACTAATACAAACCATTGACCAATATATTGTCGAAAACACCAAAAACGCTCGGCGGTATCTTAGAGATTTGGGCATAAAAACCAACTTGGACCAGCTCCATTTTTTTGAAATAAACGAACACACCAACCTCAATGCCTTAGACCTCGAACAGATGCTAAACCCCATAATGGTCGGAGGGCAAAACATGGGTTTGATTTCGGACGCTGGCTGTCCTGCCATTGCCGACCCGGGTGCGGCTGTGGTAGCAAAAGCCCACGAACTGGGCATCGAAATTGTGCCGCTCGTCGGGGCTTCGTCTGTGCTTTTGGCACTGATGGCATCGGGAATGAATGGTCAAAACTTTGCTTTTAATGGATACTTGCCCATAGATAAAATTGAATTGAAGAAAAAAATTTTGAGCCTCGAACAAAAAATTTATGCCGAAAACCAAACGCAACTTTTTATTGAAACACCCTATCGAAACCAACAATTGTTTGAAACGATCTGCACCATCTGCAAACCCAACACCCGACTGTGTGTAGCCGCAAATTTGACTGCCGAAAATGAATTTATTCAAACAAAAACACTTCAACAATGGGCAAAAGCAACCATTAACATACACAAACAACCCGCCGTGTTTGTATTGGGAAAATAAATTTTAAGACGCAGGCAACTACAAAAAAGTCTCGTTGACCTAAAAATAAATTTAAAATGACAGCTGAATTAAAATAATTTAATTTTATTTCACAATAAATTATTATCCCTTATATTTGTATCTCAATTCTGTTTTCCACTTACCCCAAAAACCTAAACCCAACACCGCCTAATAAATGAAAAAATATTTTTTTGTCTTGTTTCTTCTCGTCAATGTGTTTGCAAACAACCTCAAAGCACAAAGCGACTTTAACAATTATCCCCAAAAAAACATCTACGCCACACCAATAAACACCCCTTTTGAAGACCAACGACTCAACCAATTTAACACCTTCAAAGTCTATCAAATCAATTCATTAGACCTTGCCCAATACGCAAGAACCATCACCGCAACGACCAACCTAAACATTGATTTTGCAAACACACAACCCAGCTGGCAAACAACCATTGAGCCAAACGACCTCAAAGGCAACAACTTCGTGGTGAGAATGATTACCGAAAACGGCGAAGTTCAAGCACCAATACTCGCCAACAACACCTTCAAAGGCAATGTATTTGGCATCGAAAACAGCGAGGTACGCCTGACCATAGACCAAGGTTTCATATATGGATTCATCAAAAAAGAAAACCAAACTTTGTTTATCGAACCCCTAAACCGATTTGTAAACACGCCCACAAACGCCGATTACTACATCGTTTACGACACCAAAGACCTCAACGCAACCCTAACGCTCAACTGCGGCGTAGTCGATAACCCAAACATAAAACCTTTTGGCGGCACGCCCAACCCAACCCCAACGGCTGCCTGCATAGAAATAGACCTCGCCGTAGCCGCCGATTATTCGATGTTTCAAAAATACAAAGGTCCAGCACCGCTCGTAACCTACATATTGGGCGTGATGAACAACGTAGAAGCCAACTACAAAACACCCTTTTCGAGCGAAATAAAATTCAAAATATCAGAATTTTACATCTCCGCATGCCCAAAATGTAATTTTATCACCGATACCATTTCGGTCAATGTCCTTCTACCTGCGTTTTCGAGCTGGGGACAAAACAAAAAATTATTTGCCAACCCTTTCGACCTTGCTGCTTTTTGGTCAAATAGAGACTTCGACGGACCAAGCGGCGGCGTGATTGGCGTGGCATACCTCTCGGCAGTGTGTCGGTCAAACAAATACCAAATATTGCAAGATTTTCAAGCCTCAAACGCCCAACTCACACGGGTATTGGTTGCCCACGAAACGGGACACAACCTATCTGCACAGCACGACGCAGGCGGAAGTGCATTTATAATGGCTCCATCGGTGAGTTCAGCCACCAATTTTTCTCCCAACACGATAGCAAGCGTCAATGCCTTTTTGGCAAATAGCACCACCAATTGCCTCTCGCCTTGCATAGCACCCGATTGCCCCGAAATAAAAGA
>JAYWHZ010000277.1:0-2541 GCA_043777395.1 Bacteroidota bacterium | reverse complement strand
ACATTGCCCGACACCAGCACAGAAACGATGTTGGGTTTGAAATAAACATTATAATGCTCTACAACACGCTGCAAATCAATGTTTTGAATCGATTCTTGGGTTTCTAAATTGCCCAATGGATTTTTGTTTCTAAAATGATATTGCCTCAAAATGGTTTGCAAGACACGATTGGGGTCGTTTTTTGTGCTGTTGAGCAACACCAGATGTTGGCGTTTTAGGTTAGAGAGTTCGTCAAAATTTAAGGCAGGATTTTGTATCACGTCAGACATAAAAGCCAGCATCAAAGCCTGATACTCGATGGGGCAAGTCAAAGCAATGCGGCGGCTATCGACCCTGAGAGTGGCTGAGGTATTGTATAAAAACTCTTCTATGTGGCGTTTTGAACGTCTGGTGGTGCCAGTCAAAAGGAGTTGATTGGTCAAAAGATGGTAGCCAGATTGGTCGCCTGCGAGGGGCAAATCGTATCGAAAACAGAACTCAATCGAGACCATGTCGCTCTTGTTGTCGGGCAAAATTACCACTTTAAGGTCGTTGCCCAAAAAATCTACATAGTAGTTTGATAGGCTGATGCCCTGCGAAAACGCCGAACAAAACGAAAAAAACAACAAACACAAAAGCAATAATTTCTTAAAACCGCTCAACATTTTGATTTATTTTTTATGGTTTAACACTTTTTTATTTTTTTAACTTAAAAATATTTTAAAAAAGCAACATTAGACCGCAAATTTACGATTGAATAGTGGAAAATAAAATCTTATTTTTTCAATCGTTTTAAAAAGTGTATTTTTGCACCCATTTCTTTGCCTATCTCGGCAACACAACGACATTCAAACACAAACAAAAACCGATATGCGTATTATTATTCCCATGGCAGGTGCAGGCAAACGCATGCGACCACACACGCTCACCATACCAAAACCACTGATCAACGTGGCTGGAAAACCCATTGTGCAGCGTCTGGTCGAAGATATTGTAGCCGTTTGCAACCAAAAAGTAGAAGAAATAGCCTACATCATACACCCCAATTTTGGCAGCAAAGCAGAGCAAGACCTCATAGACACCGCCCACAAACTGGGTGCAAAAGGCACTATTCACTACCAAACCGAGGCATTAGGCACGGCACACGCCATCTTGTGTGCCAAAACCGCCCTCGTGGGCAACGTCGTGGTGGCGTTTGCCGATACGCTCTTTGTAGCCGATTTTAAACTCGACACGACCAAAGACGGCATCATTTGGGTTAATAAAATAGAAGACCCTCGGCAGTTTGGTGTCGTAAAATTAGATAACGATGGATTTATTACCGAATTTCATGAAAAACCAACTGAGTTTATCTCCGATTTAGCCATCATAGGCATCTATTATTTTAAAGATGGCAACAACCTTTGCCAAGAACTCCAATATTTGATAGACCACAACATCACAGAAAAAGGCGAATACCAACTGACCAACGCCATGGAAAACATGAAAAACAAAGGCATGCGGTTTTCGACGGGAGCGGTAAACGAATGGCTCGACTGCGGCAACAAAAACGCCACCGTTCACACCAACGGCAGGGTACTGACACACCTCAAACAACAAGGCAAAACACTCATCGACGGCACGCTAAAAACCACCAACAGCACCATCTCCGACACGGCTTTTATCGGTGCAGGCGTGCAGATAGAAAACAGCACCATCGGTCAAAACGTGAGCATCGGCAGCGGCTCGGTAGTCAAAAACTCAACCATCACCAACAGCATCATTCAAGCCAACGCCCACATCACCAACGCCACAATACACAACTCTATGATTGGTCAAAACGCCACCATAGTAGATGCGTCGGGGCAGATGAGCATCAGCGACTACTCAACAATCGGAATTTAGATTTTTTTGTATTTTTAAATTATCGTTTTGCACGGCATCAAAGTTGAAGCAGCATTTGGTTTGTGAGCTTGTCTTTGAGGTAGGTTTTAAATTCTTGGGGTTCGAGGACTTGAATATCATCTAAAAAACCCAATACAAAACGCCCTACGGGCAAAAAACTCGCCACAGGTGCCTCAAACTCAAAGATTTTTTGAGCTTCGTTATAGTTTGATAAAGGCTTTATGTGGTTTGCTGCCAACGGAAATTCTTCACGCAGCAGGTTGGCAGATAGCAAGCCCATACGAAGTTTTATGTTGGTCATCTCGGTTTTGGCGGCAAGCGACATATTAAAAATGTCTTGTTTGGGCGTTTGGTGGAGGTAATCCAATTGCCACTCGGTAGGTAAAATTTCGACCTGACCGATGCGTTCTAACTTAAAAAATTTATTGGCTTTTGATTTAACCTCCAAACACAAGACCGACTCGCCATTGTCCGAAAAAGCAAAAGGCTCCACAATTCGGTTTGAGATATTTTGAGACTTCATAGACTGGTAGTCGAGCAATATAACTTGTTTTCTACCGCTGATAGCCGTCGATATTTGGTTTAGGTTTGTGGCAATAGTCGTTTTTTGAAACAAATTGACCTTGACGGCACTCTCCGAAAGCATGGATATTTTGTCCATCAAAAAATTGCGGATGC
>JAYWHZ010000276.1:0-8607 GCA_043777395.1 Bacteroidota bacterium | reverse complement strand
TAAAAGAGATTATCTTTTTGCAATTTTAAGGCAACAAATAATATTAAAACAATTTGAACAGCGAAGTAGTGGTGGAAATTATCCAGCAATAACACAAGAAGAACTAAGCAATGTTATTATCCCTTTTGCCAATACTGAAAAGCAAAAGAAAGTAATTGAGATATTTAAAAATTGTTTTTCCCAAAAACAAACCAACGAAGCCGAAGCCTCAACACTATTGGCAAGTATTGATGATTATTTATTGGAAGAGTTAGGTATTACCCTGCCTACACCACCCGAAAATACCTTGAAGAATAGAATGTTTATAAGGACATTTAAAAATATGCAGAATAAAAGAGTTGACCCATTTTTCCACCAAGATAAATTTATAAATAATCTTGAAATTATTGCCAAAGGAAAATATCCAGTTAAGCAATTGAGAGAAATTATTACAGGAAATTTAATAAAAGGAAGTTTGCCCAAACAAGATGAGAAAGAAGGAGAATGTTTAGTAGTTCAGATTAACTCAATAAATAATGATGGTACAATTTCTCTTGATGATTTATTGACAGCCAAACCAATTTTTACTAATTCACAAAAATTAATAGAAAATGACGTTTTAGTTGTAATAACAGGTGCAACTATTGGTAAAATTGCTTTTTGGAACTACGAAGGAGAATATTTTTTAGGTGGCGACATTGTGAAATTTCAAACAAATGATTTTGCTAACAATTCTTTTGTATTTAATTATTTAAGAAGTGGAATAATGCAGACAGAAATAAAAAGAAACATAACAGGAGCAACAAACGGACATTTAGCACCAAGTGATGTCGCAATTTTACCAATCCCCGTTCCACCCCTATCCAAACAAAAAGAGATAGCCGAGCATATAACCAACATCAGAAACCAAGCCCAAACCCTCAAAGACCAAACCAAAGACCTACTCCAAAAAGCCAGTGCAGAAATAGAAGAAATTTTACTAAACTAAACCGACAAACGACCAAATTCATTCGTGAGCCAATTTGCAGCACAAAAATAAATTTTTGCCTAAAAACAAAGCATTTTTCGTACTTTTGTGTCCCAAAACGATTTCAAAACGCCCCTGCAAAAACACGCATGTCCACAATTCAAGTTCGGTCGGCACTCATTGCTACCTACCACAAAGAAGGTCTAAAACCCATTTTAGAGCAACTCCACACGCTCAACGTCAATCTATACGCACTCGGCGGCACCCACAAATTCATTACGCAACTCAACATGCCCTGCACCAACATCGCCGATTGGCTATCAGATAATGCGTTTATGAGTGGTCGCCTCAAAACATTTGACTCCAAAATATATGCCGCCATACTTGCCAACATGGACAAAAAAGACGACATCGAAACCCTCAATAACCTCCAAATACCCAAGTTTGACCTTCTAATCGTCGATTTTTATCCTTTTTTAGATGTGTTGGATACCACCAAAATCAGCGAAGAAGAGCAATTGGAGTTTATCGACATCGGCGGCATATCGATGGTCAGGGCAGCAGCCAAAAATTATCAGTTTACAACCGTCGTTGCCTCGCCCAATCAATATGCCGAATTGACTGCCATGCTCCAAAAAAATAAAGGCAAAATAAGGCTCAAACAACGCCGATACTTTGCCGCACAAGCGTTCAACCACACGTCGCACCACGACACGCAGGTCTTCAACTACCTGAACCAAAAAGAACAGATACCAGCACTCAAAATCAGTGAAATAAATCCTATACCACTCAAATATGGCGAAAATCCACATCAAAAAGCCGCCTTTTTTGGACAATTGAACGCCGCCATCGACATTCTATCGACCAGCAAAACACTAACCTACAACCAACTCGCCGACATAGACACAGCCATAGCATTAATCAATGATTTTGACGACCAGATAGCCACCTTCGCACTCGTCAAGCAGGGAAGCCCATGCGGCGTAGCCTCTCGAAAACACCTGATAGCGGCTTTTGAGGCAGCCTTGGCAAGCGACCCCGTTTCGGCTTTCGGTGCCGTGTTGGTAAGCAACCAAACCATAGACCTACAAACCGCCCAAAAGATAGACAAACTGTTTTATAGCGTACTCATTGCCCCAAAGTTCGATGCTGGCGTGGTCGAATTGTTAAATAAAAAAGCCAACAGAATACTCATTGTCCAAAAAAATAAAAACCGACAAACGCATCAATTCAAAAGTTTGTTAAATGGTTTTGTGGTTCAAGAGCAAGACAACACCGCAGACCAATGGAACGATTTTAGATGCGTAACCCTCAAACAACCCGATGCCGACAGCCATCAAGACACGCTTTTTGCCAGCAAGGTCGTCAAACACACCAAGACCAACGCCATTGTGATAGTAAAAAATGAGCAACTCATCGGTTCGGGTGCAGGGCAAGCCTCACGGATAGATGCCCTCAGGCAGGCAATACACAAAGCCCGAAGCTTCAATTTTGACGTTAGGGATGCCGTATTGGCTTCCGATGCCTACTTTCCGTTTGCTGATTGTGTCGAAGAATGCCACCAGCAAGGCATCGGTTTGGTGCTTCAAACGGGCGGCTCTATCAGAGACCAAGAGTCGATAGATTATTGTAACGAACACCAAATGAGCATGATTTTTAGCAATATAAGGCATTTTAAATATTAATAAAACCTAAAAACCACTTGTTCGCTTGCCAACAAACAGACAAACAACGGCTAAAAGGGTTACTTTTTGTGCCAATAGGTATTAAACGATGAACACCAAGCCAATTATTTTGACCGATAAAGATTTTTTGGAGGGCATAAAAACCAACGACGATAGAATCTTGAATGTGTTGTATAAGACGCATTTCTCTATGGTGCTAAACTTCGTAGTCAATAACAGCGGCACCGAAGAAGAGGCAAAAGACGTGTATCAAGAAGCCATCATTGTGCTGATAAGGCAAGTGCAAAGTGAAAAAGGATTTGACCTAAGCTGCCAGCTCAAAACCTACATTTACTCGATATGCAGGCGGATGTGGCTCAAAGAACTCTCAAAAAAACAACGTTTTTCGGACACATCGGTCGAAGACTACGAAGGGTTTTTGATAGTAGAAGAAAGTCGAATGCAAGAGATAGAACACAAAGAACATCAGTTTGAGGTCATGAGCCAAGGACTTGAAACCCTGGGCGAACCCTGCAAAACAATATTGCTCGATTTCTATACCAAAAAACTATCGATGGAAGAAATAGCCCAAAAAATGGGATATACCAACGCCGACAACGCAAAAAATCAAAAATATAAATGCTTAAAACGATTAAGCAAAAACTTTTTTAGCCACTATAAATCTAACAACGATGAATAAACCAACCGACATATCGGAACAGATAGACGCATACATTCTCCAAACCATGACGAGCGACCAACGCATCGGTTTTGAACAACAACTTGCCCAAAATCCTGTGTTGGCACAAGAAGTCAAAATGCAAAGCCAAGTCGTCGAAGCCATGCTCGTTTATAGCCAAACCCTCGAAATAAAACAAAAACTCAACGGCTTTCATGCCCAAATGGACGTGGCAAACATCAGAAAAATAACCCTACAAGCCAATACAAGGCAAATAGAATGGTGGAACTACGCCAAAATATCGGCAGTGGCAGCATCTATATCGCTCCTAATCATGTTTATGGGTTTCTATATTAACGACAAACAGCAAAACGCCCAAACCTACCGAATGCTCGCCAACAACCTCAACAAGATAAACAGCATCGGCAAGCAGCAACAAAGCATCTGGAAACGAATGAGCAGCAACGAAAATGAAGCCAACACCACAGAAGCCATCTCGAACGGCACAGGATTTCCAATCTCTACCAACGGATACCTGCTGACGAGCTATCACCTCGTCAAAAATGCAGAAAACATCAGGATTGTGGACAATGAAAAGAAATATTATAAGGCTCAACTCATCGAAAAAGACGAACAAAAAGACATTGCCATCATCAAAATCATTGATTCGAACTTCAAATCATTTGAAACATTGCCCTATGCCTTCAAAAGAAAACCCTCCAAACTCGGCGAATATGTCTATACGCTTGGCTACCCAAAGCAAGACATCGTCTTTGGCGAAGGCTCTATCAGCTCCACGTCAGGCTTTCAAAACGATTCGGCTACCTACCAAATCTCTATACCACTCAACCCCGGAAACAGCGGCAGCCCACTCATAGACAACCAAGGCAACCTGCTCGGCATGATAGTGAGCAAAAATACCCTCAACGACAACGCAGGCTTTGCCGTCAAGTCGACTTACCTCATTGGGCTGCTCGACTCGCTCCAAAGGCATCACCAAGACCTCAAAGGAAACATTGTACCATCAAGAAAAAATAACTTCAAAAACACCAATAAAGTGCAGCAAATAGACCAAATCCAAAAATTTATTTACCGCATCGAAGTCTATTAAAAACCCAAAACCACCAAGCCAAAACATGAAAGCAGTTGTCAAGTCAATTCTCTTTGTTGCTATCTCAACCAATATATATGCCCAAAACGCCAGCGATTTAGACGTCTCGTTTGGTGTCAATGGCAAAGTATTTACCGATTTTAATGGGCAAGAAGAATTGGGCAGTTCGGTGGCTATCCAGCCCGATGGCAAAATTATTTTGGCAGGCACAGGCATCGTAAATACCGCCGATGGCTACGATTTTTGCGTAGCAAGATACAACACCGACGGTAGTCTCGACGGCAGTTTTGGCACCAATGGCAAGGCTAATTTTGAAATTACAAATTTTATTCTTTCAAACAAAAAAGACCATGCCACGGGTGTCGCCCTACAAAGCGACGGCAAAATAGTGCTTGTAGGCTATGCCCCAAATGCAAATTTTAGTACTGCCGATAATAACTTTGCGGTTGTTCGCCTCAATTCAAATGGCACACTCGACCCATCTTATGCCACCAACGGACTGTTGAGAATTGGTTTTGGAGGCTTGGGCAGCCGAGCAAATGCCGTCAAAATACAAGCCGACAACAAGGCTGTCGTCGTGGGATTTTCTAAAACAACATCAGCCAACAACGACTATGCCATTGCCCGAATAAACACCGACGGCAGTTTGGACACCGATTTTAGCAACGACGGTAAACACGTAGTTCCGTTTGGCACCTACGACATGGCAACGGCACTCGCCATACAAACCGATGGCAAAATATTGGTCGGCGGCGATGCCGAAAACCAACTGGGGCTGGTGCGTTTTACAGCCTTTGGAGTGTTGGACAACACCTTTGGCATCGGCGGAAAAGTACTTACACCTATTGCGGGCGGCACCGAAAAGATAACCTCGGTGGCTGTGCAGACCAATGGCAAAATAGTTTGCGGTGGCACCCGATACAACAATGCAAGCTTCAATTTTTTGCTCGTACAATACAATCCAAACGGCACATTAGACCAAACATTTGGAACGGCAGGCATTACAACCACAGACATAGACAACAACAGCGAAGACCTCGCAACCAGCATAGCACTCCAAACCGATGCCAAAATACTATTGGTTGGCACGTGCAACACCAACGGCACCGATTATTTTGCCATCAACAGATTTAACAACAATGGCATTTTAGACAGTACTTTCAGCACCGACGGCATTCAACTCACGGCAATGAATGGCACGCAGGCAAACGCCGTTTTGATACAAAACGATGGAAAAATTGTGGTCGGTGGCGGCATTTATTTGGGTGCTTCATCTGCAGCAAATTTTGGTTTAGCAAGGTATTTGGGCAATAGTTTTTTGGGTACTGATAATTTTGAACCAAGCAGCAAACTAAAAATATACCCAAACCCGGTTCGGTCTTGCCTACAAATAGGCATCGACAATGAAAACCTCGTGGGCAGTGCCTATCAGATATTAGATGCAAGAGGCAAGGTGATTTTGGAAAAAAATATCGTGTCTTTGCCTTGTTTTATCGATGTAGAAAGCCTCGTAGAAGGTGCTTATGTCTTAAAAATAAAAAACTTAGCCAAAAAATTTATTAAGGAATAACAAAGCCAACCCAGCCAATAAAGAAATATAAAGATGTGAAGTGATTTTAATACAATAAACACACACAAAAACAAATGCAATAACAAGAATATCAGGCTGAACTTAAAACACAAAACGTTGATATTTTTCAATATCAACGTTTTTTTTATTTTAGAATGTCAAGCAAATTTGGATTAGTGTATTTCAATCAACCTATTTTGGCTACCAACCTTGATGCTGTAAATGCCTTGTGGCAATCGAGAAACGTCAATGGCGTTGAGGTCTTGGGTAAGCATTTGCAACAAAACCAACTTGCCCATCGCATCAATTATTGTGGCTGAGTTGCCACCTTTTTCTTCGATGGCATTGACATAAACCACGCCTGCAAATATTGGGTTGGGAAAAGCCACCAATTCATTAGCCTTGCCTTTTGCCGAAATAATATGGCTCAACTCAAATTTTCCATCAAAATCATTTTGCTTCAAGCGGTAGTAGTTTAGACCCACTTGTGGCTTTTCGTCTGCAAACCGATAGGCATTCAGTTGGTTTGAAGTGCCATTGCCATTGACAAAACCGATGCGTTCCCAGTTTTGGTTCAATGATTTGCGTTCGATTTCAAAACCCAAGTTATTGGTTTCTGATGCGGTTTCCCAGTTGAGTTCAATGCTTTTTTTATCATTTTGGGCATAAAACTTGGTCATCGTTACGGGCAATGCAGCTACACTACCAGCCACCGTTACGTCGTCAAAACGAAAAGTACCTGTTGTTCCCGATGCTCCCGACGTGATGAACTCGATGGTAACGGTACCAGTGTAGTTTGTGGTGATTGTGTTGTATTCGAGAGGCAATGCAGGAAAAGCAGTCAGTACGGCTTGTGTACCCAAAGACACGCCATTGATTTTCACTTCGCAGTTTTGCGGACCTGTGCCGCTGCGTTGTGGTCTGAAACTAATTTTGCTGATAACAGCTTTTTTACTAGTTTGCACGTCGAACGTAAGTGTAAAGGTTGGATTTGGCAAAGCAGCGGTACCAGCCACAGCGAGGGCTTTGGTTGCTGGTGTACCCACGCCTGCAAAGACAGAAAATGTGGTTGCGGCGGTGTTGGCGGTCATGCTCTGGTTCGAGATTCCACTCAAAACCGTTCCGCCTGTGTAAGGTTTTGGTGTTGTGGTGGTTGTAATGTCGTCAAAATTAGCGAGATAAACCTGTCCGATGGCTGTTTGTGCAAACACAACGGCGACGAGCATGGAGAACAAAAAGTAGATTTTTTTCATTTGATTTGATTTTTTTATTGGTTAGTTAATTGGTTATCCAAGAAGCATTAAACTGCCACAAAGGTAAAGTAATTTATATCGTGGTCAATATTTTTTTTGTGTTAAGTTTTTTTGTTATTGAAATAATTCAATATTTTTTTGGAGAATATCTTGGCTGCAGATGGTTTGATTGACGAATTGGAGGCAGTTTTTTGCCCAGGTTTGATAGGTTTCTTGGTTCATCTGCACGGCTTCTTGTATCGATTTTTCAAATGCCGTGGTGTCATTGGGGTCGGTATCCCAGCCTATCTGTTGTCTGGTCAGGTCGAGCCATTGGGTTTGGTTGCTGATAATGACGGGGCAGCCGTTGGCAAACGACTCGACGATGGCATGCCCGTAGTTTTCGTTGAGCGTTGGCATGAGCAGGAAGTGATACTGGGTGAGTTTTTCTTTGAGTTGGTGGTTTGGTATGCCGCCGAGATACCGCACTGTGATGCAGTTTTTGTCGAGTTCTTCGATGATTGTCTGGCACATTTGCCAATATTTTTGGTCTTCTATCGGACCGATGATGTCGTATTGGATTTGTGTGTTGGTGTGGTTAAATTGTTTGAGTGCTTGGAGAGCACCGTGTAGGTTTTTGATGCTTTGTATGCGGGATAGGAAGAAGAAATTGGCTTTGTTTGGCTGTTTTTCTATTTTGAGCGTGAGGTCAATGTCTTCGGCTAAGGTGATGTTGCTGGCAATTTTAATGTTTGCGGTCTTGCCGTAGTGTAGGCGAATTTCGTTGGCTTCTATCTGGCTCGATGCGTGCCAAGTGATGCCCTCAAAGAAACGGGTGAGTTTGGTTAGGCGTAGAAATATTTTCTTTTTAAGCGGTTTTATTTTCAATGAATTTTCGCCCAACATGCCTCTTGGTGCCAACACGATTTGGGCATCTTTTTTATATTTTCTCACCAGCCTCAACGGTGCCAGGGTGTGCATGGGTGCAAAAAGGCTGTTGAAATAAACCACATCAAAGTCGGTATCCTGAATGATGCCTTTAAACACATCGGCGTTGGTATTTTTTTTATTCAGGTAAATAATTTTGCAGCCATAGCGTTCAATCCATTCATTATTAGCCACTTCGGTGTAGGTGTTTTTGTCGTTTAGGTCGTGGTTTTGTGTTACGACTGTGAAGTTGAAATAGGGGTTTAGGGCTTTGATGATGGTGGCTACTGACTTGATTGGACCGCCGGCTTTGTATCCGGGCAAGAAATAATCGACAAAGACGAGTATATTTTTTTTAGTCATTTGGTTTAACTTTGAAGGGCATTGGTTATCCATTCATAGAGAGTAAAAAATCTTCGTTGCTCATGGTTCCCCGCATTTGTTTGAGCAGGAGTTCCATCGATTCTTGTGGGTTCAT
>JAYWHZ010000275.1:0-8652 GCA_043777395.1 Bacteroidota bacterium | reverse complement strand
ACACATCAACGCCGCCAAAAAAATAAATGCCGATTGTATCGAACTCTACACCGAACATTATGCCACTCAATATGCCCAAAACAACGCCCAAAAAGCCATCATCGCCTACCAAAAAAGTGCCGATTTAGCCCACAATCTGGGCTTGATAGTCAATGCAGGACACGACCTCAACCTCCAAAACCTTGCCTTCTTTAAACAAAATATACCACACCTCGACGAAGTCTCCATCGGGCATGCCCTCATCTGCGATGCCTTGTATCTTGGTCTCGAAAACACCATTCAACTCTATCTCAGAGCATTAAAAGACTAAAAAAAATACCAGAAAATATTTTGATTTTAAGCACTCAACGGTTTTTTCTATCTTTCAATGTATTAAGAATATTTAAACTATGTTTGCACCATGAAATCCTTTAAGTTCATCAATACCTTTTTGAAACAATTTGCCAGCCTCACCCAACAGCCCATACAAGACGGCAACATCTTGAAATATCAGTCCAATACACTCAAAAGAGAGGTCAAAATCGGGTTTCATTTTCCACCCAATTATGACCAGACAGCAACCCAAAAATATCCATTGCTGCTCATCAACGATGGTCAAGACTTTGAAACAATGAAGCTAGGGCAAACACTTGAACGCCTCTACCAAACCAAATCCATAACCCCAATTGTAGCCGCTGCTATCCATTGTGGAGACCGAATGCAAGAATATGGCACCGCCAAAATGCCCGATTTTGCTAAACGAGGCAGCAAAGCACACCACTATACCCACTTTATAACCAAAGAATTGATGCCCTATCTGCTCAAAAATCACGCCATAGACCCCGACTTTTGTGTCATGGCAGGCTGCTCGCTGGGCGGCTTGTCGGCAATGGATTTGGTGTGGCACAATCCGCATATCTTTCAAAAAGCAGGCGTTTTTTCAGGGTCGTTTTGGTGGCGAAAACGAGATGTTGGACATGGATACACCGACAACGACCGCATCATGCAGGGCATCGTCAGAGAGCATCAACTAAAATATAAACCCAACATCAAAATTTGGCTTCAAGTCGGCACACACGACGAAACCGCCGACAGAAACAACAACGGCATCATAGATGCCATAGAGGATACCCTCGATTTGGTGGACGAACTCCTCAAAAAAGGCTTCAAAAAAGACCACGATGTCGTCTATCTGGAAATACAAGGCGGCAAACACAACCTCGAAACGTGGGCTGCCGTCTATCCCGATTTTCTAAAATGGGCTTTTGGCAAATAAAATCATCTACCTCAATTGCTTCACAAAAGCATAACCGCCTTTGACTGCTCCCCAAACCTGCTTGCCACTTTGGTCAAAACCTCTATCCCACGACACCATGCCGTTTGTATTGATAACGACCTCAGAAGTGGCATAACTTGCACCTCTGAGCGTGCTTTTGCAGGCTTGCTGTGCCGTCAAACCGACAAACTCGTCGAGGGCGTTTTTGGCTAAAAAAATATCACAACCCGCCCGCTGAACCAGCGAATCGGTGGTCAGGTTGGTTAGCGGTTGGTCGTCTTTCCACACACCCGCAAACCGCAGTGGCGATTGGAGTTCAAACACTCGGCTTACGATGTTGCTGCTGTCGCTGTCCAAATATACATGATAGACCCTTTGCCGATAGGGTTTTTGCAACTGGCTTGCCATGGCTTGCTCTACATAGAGCCAAAAACCATCGGTGCGGCTGCTCCAAATGGGTTTCATCTCCAATCTGATGTCAAAATAACTGCTGTCTAACTGGGCTTGCCTGCTGCTCGAAAACGAACCTTGCATAAGCGATTTTAGGTTAGATAAATCGTTGGTTGTCAATTTATTTTGTGCCAAAACAGCATTAGAAATACAGATAAACAGAACAGAGATTATAACTTTTTTTAACATTTTTTTCAATTATTAAACAAATGAACATTATATTGAAACCTATTTTTATTTCTTTTTAACCAAATAAACACCCACTAAAATGGTCATCAGCCCCACGATATGCGGCAATCCGAGCCATTCGCCATCAATCCAACCCCAAAAAAGGCTCACGATTGGCATCAGATAGGTTACAGATGAGGCCACCACACCGCTGGTCATTTTGAGCAATTTATTAAACAAAATCGTTGCTATGCCCGTATTGACCATACCGAGCAGCACCATCAGGTAGAAGCTATTGGCTTTGGTCGAAGCCATCAAGTTGATGTGTGTAGGGTCAATGTCTATGTGTTGGGCAAAGTCTGTTAGAAAAAATAAAACGGGAGCAGCCAACAAGCCGAGCATCGAAAAGGGCATTGCCGAAAGGGTAATGGCATCGAGGTGTTTAAATTTTTCTTCCAATATATTGACGTTGATGCCGTAGCAAAACGTTGCCAAGACCACCAGCAGACCATAGACATAATGCGGGTTTTGTGAGGCGACGAAGCCCGTGTTGTTTTTAGTAAAAACAAGGATTAAGGCACCAATCAAACCTACAAAAACGCCCAAAAACTTAGCGTTGTTTTGTTTTCTTTTAAATAGCCAAAGGCTGATGAGTAGCGTAAACAAGGGCGTTAGGGCGTTGAGTGCGCCGGCTACTGCACTGCTCACGTGCTGCTGTGCGGTGGTGAATAAAATGCCCGGCACCGCCGAACCGACAATAAACAAGACCACAAAATATTTCCAGTCTTGGCGGCGTGGCTTGTGCAGTCGGGTGATGGCAAAAGGCAGGAAAAAAGTTCCCGCAGCCACCATTCGCCCCAGAGCCACTTCGGCGGAGCTGTAATCGACCAAACATTTTTTGATTAAGATGAACGAACTGCCCCAAATCAACGCCAAAACGACGAGTATCAGATAGGGTATCCATGCTGGGTTTTTATGCTGCATTGGCTCAGCGGCTGTTTGAAATGTTGGTTAATTTTGGTTTAGACGTTGAAGCGAAAGAGCATGATGTCGCCGTCGGCAACGATATAGGTTTTGCCTTCGACGTTGAGTTTTCCCACTTCACGGCAAGCCGACGACGAGCGATATTGCACAAAATCGTTGTATTTGATGACTTCTGCCCTAATAAATCCCCGTTCAAAGTCGCTGTGGATAACGCCTGCTGCTTGCGGTGCTGTAAATCCGTTTTTGATAGTCCACGCCCTGACTTCTTTTTCGCCGACGGTAAAGTAGGTGGCGAGGTTCAGTAGTTTGTAGGCTTCTTTGATGAGTTGCTCCATGCCCGATTGTTTTAGCCCCAAGTCTTCGAGAAATATTTGGCGTTCGTCAAAGTTTTCGAGTTCGGCAATTTCGGCTTCGATAGCGGCTGAGATAACGACCACACCCGATTTTTCGGCGGCAGCCATGGCTACGATGTCTTTCATAAATGGGTTGTCGTTTGGGTTTTGGAGATGCTCTTCGTTGATGTTGCAGACGTATAAGATGGGTTTGTCGGTGAGCAAAAACAGGTCTTTGAGGTGTTCTTTTTCGTCGTCGGCGAGTATGAGTTCTCTGACGGATTTGGCTTGTTCGAGGTGTGTTTTGGTTCGCTCTAAGACATCAATGGCTTGCAAAATTTGTTTGTCGCCGCCTTTGGATAGTTTTTTTTGTCTATCGAGTTTGCGTTCGACGCTTTCTAAGTCTTTGAGTTGGAGTTCTATATCGATGATGCCTTTGTCTCTGATTGGATTGACGTTGTCGTGTACATGAATGATATTTTCGTTTTCAAAGCATCGCAACACATGCAAGATGGCATCGGTTTCACGGATATTGCCCAAAAAAAGATTGCCCAGCCCTTCGCCTTTGCTTGCTCCTTGTACCAAACCCGCAATATCGACAATCTCGATGGTTGTTGGAACGACGTTTTGGGGCTTGGCAATGTCGGCTAATGTTGTTAGGCGTTCGTCGGGTACAGTAATCATGCCCACGTTTGGCTCTATGGTGCAGAAAGGAAAGTTGGCTGCTTGTGCTTTGGCACTCGACAGACAGTTGAATAAGGTAGATTTGCCTACGTTGGGCAAGCCGACTATGCCGCATTTTAATCCCATAATTTATTTTGATAGATTTACATTAATAAAAAAACTCTGCAAAGTTACCAATTACCACCCATAATACACCATTTACTCAATAATTCAGTCTAGTTATATAATAGAGCATTTTCGGTGTGGATTTGAGCGTAGCTTTGCGGTGTATAAAACAAACAACTTTTTCTTAAATAACATCGGCAATGGGTTTGGCTTTTCAATGATTTTTTTGGCAACGCTCAAAATCAATACGCTACATATCAACAACGCTTTTACTTAATAATTTCCTAAAACATAATTTTTACTTTTCAATTTTGAAACAATAAACACACAAACCAAACGTTAGATTGATTGTGAAATAAAATTTGGTTTAGTATTGTTAGGGCATCTTGCCATAACATACTCAAAAAGTCCCGACGAGATGTTGGGATTTTTTTTATGCCTCTGCTCCAATTTCAATCTACATGCCGAACACAAACGTCTGGTATAGAGCCAAAAAGTCTTTTTTTTAAATTCATTACAAAAAAATCTTATTTTTGTGCCTGCATTGTTTCTCAACCCACAAGTCAATTATTTTCAATGGAATTAAACGAATTTGTACGCCTATCCATTTTAGAAGACATAGGCAGCGGCGACCACACCAGCTTAGCCTGCATACCATCGGCAGCCACGGGCAAAGCCAAACTGCTTGTGAAAGGCAACGGCATTTTGGCGGGTATCTCGGCAGCAAAAGCCATTTTTGAAGCCATAGACCCGATGCTTGTTGTAGAAATTTTGTTGAATGACGGAGCGGCAATCAAGCACGGCGACATAGCGTTTTTGGTCTCGGGCAGCCAGCAGTCTATCCTCAAAGCGGAGCGTCTGGTTCTCAATGTGATGCAACGCATGAGCGGCATTGCCACCTTTACGAGCCTCGTCGTAGCCCAACTCCAAGGCACCAAAACCAAAGTGTTGGATACCCGCAAAACCACGCCGCTGTTTCGGTTTTTTGAAAAAGAAGCCGTCAGAATTGGCGGCGGCACCAACCACCGATTTGGATTGTATGACATGATTATGCTCAAAGACAACCACATAGACTATGCCGGCGGCATCAAAAATGCCATCGAAAAAACGCACGAATACCTCAAAAAAAATCAATTGAACCTCAAAGTAGAGATAGAAGTCAGAAATCTTGATGAGCTGGACCAAGTGCTTGCCATCGGCAATATAGACCGCATCATGCTCGACAATTTTGATATTGAGATGCTCAAAAAGGCAGTCGTTCGGGTTGCTGGTCGCTTTGAAACGGAGGCATCAGGCGGCATTGCCCTTCAAAACATCAAGCAATATGCCCAAACGGGTGTGGATTTTATTTCGATGGGGCAGCTGACCCATTCCATCAAAAGTTTAGATTTGAGCCTCAAAGCCGTTTTGGATTAATTTTTTTTGATTTTAATTTAAACTTTTAAATCCCCTTTGATATGAAAAAAAATACTTTACTGTTTTGCACTTTACTGCTTGTGCTAAGCGGCTGTGCCAACCCTTGTCAAGAAATTGATAAAGCCATAAACGCCGCCCTTCGCTCTGATAAAAAACTGACCCAAGCCGAATATCAAACCCTCAAAGCGTTGGTTGTTCAAAACAAAGACGACCTGCTGGAAAGCGACTGTAAGAACCGTTTTTTTGATGCACAAAACGGTCTCGACGAGCAAAAACTGTCGGGCTATCTGGTCGAAAAGGGCAGTTATTTTTCAATTGATGGGTTGGATATTTTTAGCGGTGGTTCGGCTTCAAACGAGGGCAATAAGTTGGTTAAAAACAAATTTATTTTTAATGTCTATTTAGAAAATTCGGCGAGTATAGATGGCTTTGTCAATGGTGTTACCGATTTTGAGAGTGATATTTATGGCTTGCTGTCCAAGATACAAAACAGGGAATTGAGCCAAGCGATGCACTTTTTCTACATCAATTCGGTGGTTATTCCCCAACAAAACGCAAGCCTCAAATCGTTTATTCAACACATAGAACCCAATGATTTTAGAGCCAAAGGGGGCAAACGAATGGCATCGGACATTGGCGAGGTCATGCGGCTTGTGTTGGAGCAACGCACCGAAAACTCGGTTCAAATTCTGATTTCGGACTGTGTGTTCTCGCCCGAAAAAGGAAAAAATGCAACCGATTATCTCCAACAACAACAGACAGACATCGAAAATAACTTCACAGCCCAACTCAAAAAAATGCCCTTCGATACGCAACTTTGGCAGATGCAATCCAATTTTAAAGGTATATATTACGACAAAGACAACGCCAAAACCAACCTCAACAACAAGCAAAGACCTTACTATATCTGGTTTTTTGGCTCTAACAATGCCCTCCAACAATTTAATAAACAGATAGACAAAGCCAACTTCAACGCCCAAAACACTTGCTATCTGACCAACGAAAACAACACCCAGATAGACTACAAAATACTGATGAAAGACGGAAAAATCGGCGACTTCGACCTCGATAAATCAACACCAAAAACCAAAATAACAAACGCCGAAGCAAACCAAAACCTATTTGGATTTGCAATAGCACTCAATGTACAAAATCTACCCTTAGACGACCAATACCTCCAAAATATCGCAAACTACAAACCCATACCCAATTTTGAAATCACTGCCATAGACCTCGCCAACCCCCAAAACCCAAGCCACAACGGCTACACACACATCATAAAACTGCAAACCGAAAAACTAAAAAGCCAACAGATAGAACTCACAGCCCAACAAAAAATACCCCTTTGGATTGCCCAAAAACACACCGAAAACGACACCAAAATAAACACCCAACTCAGCAAAACATTTGGTCTGCAATACCTCATCACGGGCGTTTATGAAGCCTACAAAAACCAAAACGATACACAAACATTATTCACCTTGCCCATAGAAATCAAAAATTAGGTTCAAAACAGCGTTTGCATTTGGTCAATCCCAACATTCCATCATCATCAAAAAACCGCTGGCATAGTCAATCGCCACCAAGCCATCTGCCAGCACGGCGTTGCTCGTGCCAATGCGTTTGCCAATTTCTAAGGTCTCGTTGTGGAGCGGATATTTCAGGTTTTGGGTTACAATGCCCTCAACCCTCCCGATGGGTACCAAAGAAATGTTGGTATCTTTGGCAAACCATTTCTCAAAATGCCTTGGAAGCATGTAGATTCGAGAGTAGTCATCAAGAATATTGATGTCTATCTGCTGGCTGTATCGGACAATGTTGGTGATGTTGGCAAACGTATGGTCGGCTCGCCTGCCCGTTGCCCACAACACATTGACGGCTCGATGCCCTTGGGCAATCAGGTATTCGATGCCTTTTTCCAAATCGGTCTTGTCTTGGTTGGGGGCAGAGACAACGGTCGTGTGGTCTTGCAGATTTAGGTCTAAACCGCTGCCGATGCTATCAAAATCGCCCAAAAGTGCATCAATTTTGATGCCCCATTGGTTTAGGCGAACATAGGCACCGTCGAGAGCCAGCACATAGGGCGACCATTCGAGCAGCTGCCCCAGCAGTTCGAGGCTGCAAGGTTCGCCGTTGGCAATGATGAGTGCTGGCTCTTGTTGGTCTCTGACGATGTGGTGTGAAGACATACTTTGGTTTAAAAATTTAAAAATTTAAAAATTTAAGCACTTAAAAATTTAAAACTTTAAGCATGACTTAAAAACGGGTAGCCAGATAGAGTGGTAGCATTTTTCGCCATGTTTGCCAGTCGTGGTCTATGTCCCAGCCCCAAATATCGAGTTCGTGCGTTATATTTTTGGCGTTTAGAACGGCAGAAAATCGTCTTGAAGCATTGGGGTCTTCGTAGTTTCCCGAACCCGCCAAGATGTGTATGTGTTGGCTTTGTTTGATGAGTTGGAGCAGGTGTTCGTCGTGTAGGTTGGGCAGGTAGTCTTCGGGCGAATTGAAATAGACATCGTCGTCGTAGTACCCTTTGGTGTATTCGCTCAGTTTGTAAACGCCGCTCATGGCTATGCAGCCTTGAATGAGGTCGGGCCGGCGAAAGAACAGGTTTGCGGCGTGTAAGGCACCAAACGAGGCACCGGCGGTGTAGATGGGCGTTTGTGTGCTGCTGAGGTTTCGGATAAACGGCACGACTTCGTCGAACACATATTGGTTGAACTGCTGGTGTCTGACGGCTTTCCATCGGGGGTGAGCCGTGTCGTTGAGCCAGCTTTCGTTGTTGATGCTGTTGATAGAGAAGACTTTAAATTTGCCTGAGTTGATAAAGGGTTCAATGTCTTTGATGAGGTCAAAGCGTTCGTATTCGAGGTAGTCGGCTCCGGCGGTGGGCAGGAGCAGGAGTGCCGAGCCGTAGTGTCCATAGACTGCGATTTCCATTGTTTTGTTGAGAGCGGGGCTGTGCCATTGGTGAACTTCTTTGTGCATGGTTTATTTTTTGGGTTTAGTTTGGTTCAATTAATTTTTGTTCGTCGGGTGTAATGTTGTAGAGTTTGTAAACCATTTGGTCTATCAGGTTCTCGTTGGTTTTGGTGCTTTCGCCTTTTTGTTTTTGGGTGATTATTTTGTCGACTAAGGCTGAAATTTTGTTGGCTTCGCTGTCTGTTGGGTTGTAGATGGGGATTTCAAGTAATGGCTCTTTGTCTAATTGGTAATTGTTGCCTTGCATTTTTCCTTTTTTTCGGAGCCAAAATGCAA
>JAYWHZ010000274.1:0-2586 GCA_043777395.1 Bacteroidota bacterium | reverse complement strand
GAGCATCTGAGCAAACAACATGCTGAGCAGCAGGGCTGCAAGGATTGGTTTTTTTGTCATTTTTTTTGTGGTTGTTAAATTAAGAATGGTGAATTATTAAATGTGTAAATGTACAAAAAAAATAGTTTGTATCTGTGAGGAAATATTTTTTTGTGTTGCAGTATGTTGGTGTTTGGGTAAAAATTGGGATAGTCGATGCTGTGTCATTTTGTTGTTTTGGCGGGCATTGCTGGCTCAGCATCGGTTCTATGAAGGTCAGCAAAAGGGTCTGGTGCTCCGATGCAAAACTTATTCACAATCACCAGAAAGTTATCTGCAAATTAATTAAATAAAAAAAACAACAGTTCGATTTTCAAACAGTTGTTCATGTATTTATAGATTAAAAATTTAACAGTTTGTTTAATATCACCGACAGAGCAATGCCGTTTTGGCTAAGGTTTTAGTGTAGGTCTAAAAATTTTGAGGAATCGCCCAAAGGCGAGTATTCTAAAAAAAAGTGGGTCAAAGTGTTGTTTGCCCTCGATGAAGGCATCAAAGTGGGCGATTATTTTGGTGTTGAGCAAGCCTTTGGAGTTTTCGATGGCATCGTTTAGTTCAGTTCTAAAATAGTGTTGGTATTGGCGAGCGAAGAGTTCGTCGGGTGCCACAAAGCCCATTTTTTGGTGTCGGTTCAGAATCTCTTTGGGCAGATAGTCGGCAAAAGCCTGCCTGAGAATATATTTTTTTATGCCGCCGTTCATCTTAAAATTGTCAGGAATTGCCAAGGCAAACTCTACAAGCTCGTGGTCTAAAAAAGGCAGACGGCTCTCCACGGCGTGGAGCATGGCGTTGCGGTCTTCGGAGTGTAGTTGGTAGGGCAACGAAGACACCGAGAGTTCAAATTTGGAGAGGTCTAATATATTTTTAAACTTAATGTGTTGTTCGCTGCTTAGTTTTTCATCGAGTAGCGGGTGATAATTGGGGTTGATGCAGCACTTCGAGATATTGGTTTTGTAGCCCAATGTTTTTTTGACCAAGACCCTGATGCCATTAAAGATAGCCACGTTTATAAATTCACGCCAACCAAAACCAACATTGACACCGTTGAGCAGACTTCGGTATTTTATTTCCTTAAACAACGCCTTAAACCTCAACGTTCGCAAGAGTTCTTTGCAATGGACAATAAAAAACTCCCAGTATCCAGCCAAATATTCGTCTGCCCCTTGCCCATCAAGCATCACGGTAAGTTGATTTTTAGCGGCTGTTTCAAAGACTTTGTACTCCGAAAAATGAGATAGAGACCCAAACGGTTGGTCTTGGTGATAAATCATTTTATCCAAAACACCTTGCTCGATGAGTTCCTCAAAGTCGGGAAATATTTTTTCGGATTTGAAGCCCGTCTGCGTCGTCATTTGGTCTATGTAGTGCTGCTCGTCATATTGTTTGTCATGATAACACGACGACACCGTCCACATCGTTTGCCTATTGTCGGTCAAGACATCTTTGTGAGCAATACTGGTGATAACCGAGCTATCTAAGCCACCAGAGAGGCAAGTACCCACGCCAACATCGCTCCGAAAGTGCATTCGTACACTCTCTACGAGCAAGGTTCGGAAGGTATCTTTGGCAGTTTCAAACGTCATCTCTGGTTTAGTGTGTAGGTGGTCTAAGGTGTACCAAGTCTCAATTTTGGCTTCGTGATTGCCAAGGTTATAAATCAGATTTTGACCGCCTCTCAACTCATACACACCCTCAAAAAAAGTCTCTCTACTGGTGTTGAGGTCTGCATTGACGATAAAATTTAGGGCTATTTGCTTATTGAGTGTGGGAAAAAATTCATCGTGGGCAAAAAACTGCTTGATTTCAGATGCCATCAAAAAATGCCCCGAAGTGTGTGTGTAGTAAAGTGGTTTGATGCCAAATCTATCTCGGCTACAAAAAAGTTCATTCGTGTGTTTATTGTAAATCACAAAAGCCCACATGCCCTTGAAGTGCTTGACGCAGTCGTGTTTCCAGTGGTCGAAACTTGCCAAAATCACTTCGGTGTCGCTTTGAGATTTGAAGGTGTAGCCTTTTTGTGTCAGTTCATTTCTAATTTCGATGTAGTTGTAGAGTTCGCCGTTGTAGATAAGCGTATATCTATCGTTTGGCCCGTAGTGCATCGGCTGATTGGCTGATTGGGAGAGGTCTAATATTGCCAGCCGACGGTGTCCAAAAGCAAAGTTGGAGCCAAAGAAATAGCCCTCGCCGTCGGGTCCACGATGCACAATTTTGTCGTTCATGGCCCGAATGGCATCGGGATTTATGGTTTGGTTTAATTTATGGACAATTGTAGAAATTCCACACATACATGCTGGCTTATTGGTATTGGTTAATATTTTTCGACAAAGTTTTTGAGTAGTTTCATACCAAACCGATGGCTTTTTTCGGGATGAAACTGTGCGCCGATGATGTTTTGGCTTTGCACCACAGCGGGATAGTCGTAGCCATAATAAACGCTTGCGACCAAGTTTTGGGGGTTTTGGCACACAAAATGGTATCCATGAACAAAATAAAACCGCATTTCGTCGTCAAAACCATCAAACAGAGGTATATTTTGGTGAATAT
>JAYWHZ010000273.1:0-2588 GCA_043777395.1 Bacteroidota bacterium | reverse complement strand
CTCGCTTTGCCCAACATGTCAATGATTTTGACCCTATATTTGATGGTGTTTGGTTCGTTTTTTTGGTATAGTTCGTGGCTTGTAATCTCTTTGTCGGTGTGGTTATATCGGTTGTCGTGGCTGGTATTGGCATTAAAATCGGCTATCGAGTAAAAATTTTCATTGTTAATTTGGCGTTGGAGTTCATATTTTCTAATGTCTTGCTCCCAGCGTGTCGTCCATTTTACCACAACGCTCATCGCCGTGGCGGGTTTTGCCTCAACGTCTCTAAACTCAAATGGAAGTGTTTGTCCGTCGTTTCGACATTGGAAAGAAAATATTTTGGCGTGCCGCATCTTGATGTGAATTTTAAACATTTTTCCAGCAATAGAACCAATGTTTTGGTGTTTATTCCATCTGATTTGTTGCCCAATATTGTTTTGGGTAATCGGTACGGCATCGGCAAAGGTAAATCCTTTTATTGGCACACAGTTTTGGTCTAAGAGTTCTATCAATATTTCGCCTTGCGGCTGTGTGGTCATCGCATTAATAAATAGAAACTGGGCTGATGTTTTAATGTTTTTGGTTATCAATTCACCAATGGCATGCTGGGCATCGACAGACACAAAGCCGTCGAGGCGTTGTTTGGTCGCAAAGATTTTGCTGCCCAGCATGTCGTGGTTGCCGCTGTTGGTGGTCGTTCCCGAATAATATTGGAGCAAGCTATCGCCCACTTTAATGTATCCAAAACCCGTTATCACTTGCCCTGCGTCGGCGTCGTTGCCAGTGCCAATGCCAATATACGGCGTGAGACTATCGACCCGATGCCACGTGTTGTTGTCTCTCGAAACGGCGAGATAGCCACCCAAAAACCGCACGTTTTGGGCATCAAAATGGGTTCCAAGCATAAAAAACGCTTGCGGATAGCCTTGGCAAGTGGCTTCTTTATAGGCAAAAAACCCCGATTCGTACACATCTATCTGGTTGTTGATGGGTTTGAGAACCGTTTTAGCAATTGGAGTTGAAAGCGTAGCATCGACGGCTAAATGTCCATTGCCAAACAAATCCCAGCCTGCGGGTGTGTGCCAATTGCCAAAATATTGTTGGGGCGTGAGCTCGAGCCGAGTAACGCAGCGACCAAAATTTTCGTAGCCTTTGGCGTTATTCACCGAGAAACTAAGTGCTTGCTGGCTGCCGTTGTGGGTCCAAGAGCGAATATAAACCACATATTTATTGATTTTCTTATCAAAATAGGCTTGGTTTGAGCCGTCCAACGTACGGTGAATGCTTACGTTGGCTGGGTTTGAGGGCGTGAAGGCATCCAACACGTCGTTGGTGTACTCTACGCCCACTGCTCCGCCGCCATAGTTGCCCGAATTGGCATCGTAATAGCGTCTGAGTCGCTGCCAACGTTGCCCTTCTTGTGCCGTAGAATCGAAAAAAGGAAGCCCAAAACCCCTTGGATACATCAGGTTGTTTTGGGTCGATTGTGCAAATTCCACTTTACCAATGTTTGGTCTGTGAAAATTGATGCCGTCGTTTGAGGTGTAGGCGGCAATATAATCGTTCCAACCGCCTATTTGTGGATGGGCGTTTTTGTTCCACACAGCCCTTGCAAAGAGTGTATATTTGCTGCCGTCGATGTTAAAATTATCGACAATCGTGGGCGATAAAAACTCTCTTTGCTCCCAAAGTTCGGTGTTTTGGATAACGATGCCGAGTTTTTTGGGTTTATTTTGTTGAACGAAAATATTGGTTTTGTCGGTAATAAAATGATTGTCGTTTTGCCAGAGAGCCAAAAACTGCTTGCAGGTGTCTATGTCAATCCATTGTGGCGAACAGCGCAAGTTTTGAGCCCAAAGCGTCGGGGTTTGAAAAGCAATGGAGGATATAAAAAGGCTTGTTGTTAAAATTAATTTTTTCATTGCTTGTATTTAGTCTAACTTTGACGGATTTTTGAACCGACCAAATGATATTAGGTGCAAAATTAATTGATTTTTAGGTTTAAATGTTAATGTCATCAAAAATTTAGCCAATGGATTATATTTTTTCTAAATTATTTAAGAGATTTGAGCAGTTTATCGGCAGACATGGCTTTTATGTGCATTGTTTTGGCTTGTTGTTGGTCTTTTTGTGTGTGGTGTTGCCTCGTTTCAACCGCAACAGTTTTGTTTTGGAGCGTCCGCTTGCCGATGCGGCTTATTATATCACGTATGTCCATTATTTTAGGGCGACGCTTTCGGGAGGCTACTTGGTAGAGATAGCGAGTTGGAAACCATTGGTGCCTTTTTTGGCTTCGTTTTTGCCTTTTTCGCCTCTGACGAGCATCAATTTGGTCAATATTTTTGCTTTGTCGTTGGGAATTTTTGCTTTATATGGTGTTCAAAAACGTTTAAAGATAGATTATACACACCGTTGGCTGGGTTTGTATCTCTATGTGGTTTCGTTTCCGATGTTTTATTATGCCACCATTGGTTATTTAGATTCGACGGCTTTGGGTTTGATTTGCTGCGGTTTGTGGTGTTTGTTTGGCGAGCGGTGGTTGCTTTTGGCTTTGATTATTGGTTTGGGCAACTGGGCAAAAGAGAGTGTTTTGGTGCTTGTTCCTG
>JAYWHZ010000272.1:0-2591 GCA_043777395.1 Bacteroidota bacterium | reverse complement strand
TCTTTATTAATAAAAACGTTGATTTGTGCCACTCGACCGCTCATAAAACGTTTGCCCCGCTGGCTCATTCCATTCAAAGACGGTGCTACGGTTGTGGCTATATTCCGAAAAAAATAATTGTTTTTAGTTGAGGATAATTTTTACCGTTTTAATGTTTTTTTGGCTGATTGCTTTGAGAGGTTGTTTAAACTCTCGGTTTCAAAAGGTAAAGATGGCTATTTTCTGAGATTCCACATTGCTTCGACTTCGTTCAGCAACCACAGTACACATAAAAATGAGATTTATTCAAATTTATTAGCCAAAATTAAAAAGTTTAAACAAGTTCAAAATTAAAAAAAACGATGCTACCAATTGAATATTATACTGCCCTTGTCAAAGAAACTTCAACAGCATTGGGTTTTGATTTTTGCGGCATCTCAAAATCCGATTTTTTGGAGGCAGAAGCACCCCGTTTGGAAACTTGGCTCAACAAAAACCTACACGGCAAGATGTCTTACATGGAAAATCATTTTGACAAGCGTTTGGACCCTCGTTTGCTCGTCGAAGGCTCCAAATCGGTCGTCTCGTTGCTCTACAACTACCATTCGACCAACAAACTCGCCAGCGACCAACCCGACGCACTCCACATTGCCCAATATGCCTACGGCAACGATTACCACACCGTCATTGGCAATAAACTAAAAACTTTTTTGGCTACGCTAAGGGCAAAAATTGGAGATATACAAGGGCGTTGCTTCGTCGATTCGGCACCCGTTTTAGAAAAAGCATGGGCAAAACAATCGGGACTGGGCTGGATAGGCAAAAACACCAACCTCATTAACAAACAGCAAGGCTCATTTTTCTTCTTAGCCGAACTCATCATCGATTTGGAACTCATACCCGACAACCCCATCAAGGACTACTGCGGCACCTGCACCCGCTGCCTCGATGCCTGCCCTACAGACGCTCTGACACCCTACTGGATTGATGCCTCCAAATGTATCAGTTATTTTACCATCGAACTCAAAGACCAACTCATCAACCCATCGATGAAAGGTAAGTTTGAAAACTGGATTTTTGGCTGCGACGTGTGCCAATCGGTATGCCCTTGGAATAGATTTGCGACCCAACACACCGAGCCGCAATTTTTGCCCCATGCCGACCTGCTCGCCATGACCAAAAGCGACTGGAAAGAGATAACCGATGTGGTTTTTGGGCAACTGTTTAAACACTCGGCTGTCAAACGCACCAAATTGAGTGGTCTCAAACGCAATATCGGTTTTGTATTGGGCAAAAATCAGACCTGAAAAAGGCGAATACCCTCAAAACAAACGCCTTCTTTGAGGGCAAATCGGGTGGTGGTGATGGGCTGTTTTGAACCCACGAGACCCACAAAATACCCAACGAGCAAGCAAGCCGGCACAATGGCTCGGAGGCGAGCGGCGGGTATCTGAGGCATCAGTTGGCGTTGGACTGTGGTGGTTTGAAGCAAGGCATGGATTACTTTTTTCATTGCCCAAGGCGAAGTGTCGAAATGGGTTTGGCTGCGATAAGCTTCTATCTGCCCCAGATTTTGAGCAGCTATCTCTGCCAGTGTCTCAAATGAATTGGCTGCACCCACAAGGCGTTTTACGTTGTAATGCTTAATTTGATGCTCTACCGATTGGGTTTGTTGTTTGATGTGTTCTACGATTTGAATTTGCTGAGCATTGGCGATTGGGTCGCTCATCTCAAACCAATCTATGAATCTATCCATGCCAATTTCGACGCTTTCTTTCCAAAAAATTTGTTGGCTGTTGGCAATGATAAACTCCACACTTCCGCCGCCAATATCGATGATGAGAGCAGGTTTTTTAGACATTTTGAAAGCATTTTTGACACCGATGTAAATCAATTCGGCTTCTCGGTTGCCGTCAATAATTTCTACGTTAATGTTTGTTTTTTGGTGTACCTTTGCCACAAAATCGGCTCCATTTTTGGCACTACGCACCGCCGAAGTGGCTACGGCAGCTATCTGGCTGGGTTTGAGTTCGTGGCTGTTGCAGATTGAGGCGAGTTTTTTCATTGCCGCTACACCCCTTCTAAAAGCAGGCTGGGCAATCGTGTTTTGGTTTATGCCTTTGGCACCCAGTTTAACGGTTTCGATGTGTTGAGCAATGATTTGTAGTGGGTTTTGATTGATTGATGGTTCTTTTTGTTCCATAATCAGGAGTTTGAATGTGCTTGTGCCAAGGTCTATTGCTGCAAATTTCATGGTTTGTGTGGTAAAATTTAAGTGATTTTCGTTCTTAAAAATGTGTTTTGAAGAATAATTTATCTTATCTTATGAATTTTTAAATCTATTGCTCCAAACGCCATTCAAACAGTCTGCAAAGATAGAGCAGATAGCACAGTGAGTTCAAATAAAAAGACAACTTTAAAAAATATGTGTCAAAAAATAACAACATTGATTTTTGCTTTCATCTGCGTTGGGAGTTTGGCTTTGGGTCAAAACACCAAGCCGACCCGCTTTTTTAAGGCAAAAAACAGCGTCCAAATCCATTATTTCAAATCAAATCTCTTGCGAGCCGATAGCCTCACGTCGGGCTACGGTGTGCTGGATAGCAGTTTAG
>JAYWHZ010000271.1:0-2601 GCA_043777395.1 Bacteroidota bacterium | reverse complement strand
ACGAGTGCATTTTTGGGCAGTTTGTCGGCTATCAGGTCCAAATATAAGCCATAATTTTTCTTATCGGCATCGATAAACACCATCTCAAAGGGTTCGTCTAAGGTTGGTACGACGTCTAAGGCTGTGCCGATATATTGTTTTATTTTGTGTTGAACGCCGCATTTTTCAAAATATTTTTGGGCTATGGTTTGGAGTTCTTCGTTGATTTCGATGGTGTGCAAAAGACCTTCGTCGGGCATTGCCAATGCCATACAGATAGCGGAGTAGCCCGTAAATGTACCGATTTCTAATATATTTTTGGGTTTGATGAGTTTGCAAAGTAGGTTCAGAAATTGCCCTTGCACTTTTCCCGAAATCATGTTGGGCATTAATATTTTGAGGTGTGTTTCTCGTTCCAATTCGTCCAAATGAGGTGATAGGCTGCTTGTGTGCTGGTCGAGATAGTCTTCGAGTAGTTGGTTTTGTATTGGGTTTGGCTTAGTCATAAATGCTTCTCTCTCTGATTTTTGTGGCTGGGTTGCCTTGATATATGGCGTAGGCTTGCAGGTTTTGGGTGGCAACGGAGGCGGCGGCGAGTACGGCGTGGCTTTCGAGCGTTACGTTTGGGCAAACAATGCTTTTGCAGCCGACCCACGAGCCTTCTTCGAGCGTGATGTCGCCGACGAGTAGGTCGAAAGTCGTTTTTTTGTAGTCATGGTTGCCACACAGTAGCATGGCACCTTGCGAGAGGCAAACGTTGTCTGCGATGGTTACGAAACCCAAATTATCAATCCACACGTTTTCGCCTATCCAGACGTTGTTGCCGATGCTTAATTTCCAAGGATATTTGATGTTTACCGAAGGTTTTATGGTTACGTTGCTGCCAATTTTGGCTCCAAACCAACGCAAAAGCATCACTTTGAATGCCGAAACAGGGTTTAGGGGGTTCATAAAAAATAAGATATTGACAAAATACCACAACACTTGCTTGGGTTTGTTAGCCCCAACACGGTACCAGCTATTGTCGAAAAGGGCTAAATTGGTTTTATGTTCGTTCATGCTGATGTTGATTTTTTATTGCAGATTATTTTTTACCGTTACCATGCCTTTGATGTCCAAAATGCGGTATCGTGTAAATTGAAGGTTAGATTCCAAGCCATTGCCATCAATGATTTGTTTGGGTGTTCTTATTTTTACATATTCTTTGGTGTAGATAATCTGCTTGCCTTCGTCCAAATATAGTTTTTCGGTTCGCAGCGTGTCGCCTTCTTTGTTTATGATTTTGACGTTGCCCTGAGCCATCATCAGGCGTGTGCTTTGCTCTCGTCGGGCATAGTTGGCGGTCATTTTGGTGGTCTGAATGCCTTCGTTGTTATACATAAACACGGTGATGCCTTTGGGCATTTCCATCAGGGGCGTTTCGGTTTTGTGTTGCCACACTTCGGGTGCGTTTATCGTTATCCGGAGCATAGCCGAGTCGGTATAGAGCAGTTCTACCTGCTTGCTTTTTTCGATGCTGAAGTTACGTTTGTCAAACTTATCTATCTCGGTTTGGGTGTTTTTGCACGAGACCAAACCCACAAAAGCCAGTATTATCAAGATATTGTGGTTCATAAGACATCTAAAATATGTTGTTTTTAAATTCATTTAAGATTCTTTTTTTATAAAAACGCTTTTATCGCTTCGCTTATTTTTTGGGCAATGTCTGCCAATTCCACATCTGATGCTGCCACCCGAATGTTCCTAAAATTCATATCTTCAACCCTATCAATCGGCACCAGATGCACGTGCGTGTGCGGCACCTCCAAACCAACGACCGCCACGCCTATCCGCTTGCAAGCCACAACCTGCTCAACGCCCTTGGCTACCTGCCGTGAAAAAGCCATCAGACCCAAGTAAGTCGCTTCGTCCAAATCAAAAATATAATCGTTTTCCAATTTTGGCACCACCAGCGTGTGTCCCATCGTGAGTGGGCTGATGTCTAAAAATGCAAAAAAATGGTCACTCTCAGCAACTTTGTGGCAAGGTATCTCGCCTGCAATAATTCGGCTAAAAAGTGTTGGCATCGGCGTGTTTGGTTTCTTAAAATTTTGGTTAATAAATAGATTTTCAGACGATTATCTATATCAATTTTTTGATTGCTTCGATGCTCAATTGAGCCGCTTCGTATCCTTTTTGGTAAATGGTTTCGTAGTTCGGAAAATCAAAAATATTGTGTTCCCACATCTTTTTGGGTTCAATGACGATGTCGCATTGCTTCAATCTGTCTTTGGTGTTTTGCCACAAAACCAAGTCAAAACACCGCTCCCCAACGCTCTTAATATTGTTAAAAATGCCTTCGATTTCCACCACTGCCTCGTGCGGATTAACGTTGATGCCAATGACCACATCGCAGCTCGCCCGCAGCGGCTCTACCGGAAAATTGTTGAGCAAACCGCCATCTACACAAAGGCTGCCATTGATTTTTACGGGTTCAAACACCATCGGGATAGCAGCCGAAGCCAGCACCACCTCATGCAAATTGCCCTTGCTCACAATCTCAAACTGCGTCGTGTTGAGGTTTGAAATGCAAACATAAAGTTTTTTCTTCAACCCTTCAAATGTTTGTGTCTCAATGGCTTT
>JAYWHZ010000270.1:0-2607 GCA_043777395.1 Bacteroidota bacterium | reverse complement strand
CGGTTGGCGATGCCGAGTTTCAAAAAAAATGCTTGGGCAAGATGGAGAGCGTATCGAAAAACGAAGGTCGGACGGTGATTTTTGTCAGCCATCAGATGGGAACGATAGCCCAACTGTGTAATAGGTGTATTTTGATGGACAATGGTCAAATGGTGATGAAAGACCAGACTCAAATTGTGATTGAAAAGTATATGCAGAAAGTCAATCAATCGACGGTTGGTTCAAATTTTTATACCAATGACAATCCCGAGGCACACAAATCAGCGTTTGTTCAGAATATTCAACTTGTTGATAATGAACACAAAACGGTTTCGACTATCCTACACGACGAGCCGATACGCTTGTTGTGTAAAATAAAAATCAATGATTACCAAAAAGGGTTGCAGTTTGCCCTTGTGCTTTTGGATAGAAACCAGAGACGTGTTTTTACCCGTAATTTTTTATTTTCGGATATAATAGAAGAGCCAAAAAGTGGCGTAAGCAAAGTATTTTTGATAGAAATATCTGCAAATTTTATCATGCCGGGCGTCTACTCTTGGGCATTTGCTACACATGTCAATGCGTTGGACTATTTTGAATATTACGAAGACGTTTGTCAGTTTACAATCACCGATAATGGCTCTGAATTTTCGGCACAAGACAATGGTTTTATGCACGGTGTAGTATTTCTGAATGATTATAAAATTATCAGGTATTAATTTTTTATAATTCTTTTTTATTTGGTTTTGCGAAGCAATGATTTTCAAAAAGATTTATTTTATTACTTTATTAGCATGTATAACTTCTAACACAACAACACGCAATGAATGTACTTTTTGATGCAACATGGATTGCTAAAAACATAAACCATAAAGTGATGCACGGCGGACTGAGAGTCGCCTACGAGCTTGCAAAACACTTGCTCAAACGCAATGATATAAACACCTTTTTGACACACACTTCGCTACAAAAAATAGATACCCAACATTTACACCAATTTTTAGAAAAAGAATGCTTAACAAAAACGACTTCTCCAAACAATAAAAAGAACGACATCATAAGAGCCAACACACCAAATATTGTCAATTATACCGCTGATATTCAACAAAAAGTAATGGGTTTTCATAGAATACATGCAATATTACTCAAATACACTAATTTTATAGAAAAGCAACAACTCTCTGATATTAACGTTTATCATGCACCCGTAGAGGCAATACCAAAACGGATACACCAACACCAACACATTAAACCATTTTTTACTGCCTTAGATTTAATCCCCTTTGTAAAACCTGAGTTTGCACCAAAAGACTTGAACCAATTGTTGAAACCTGCCTACGATTCTATCAATGAAAATACCATCGTTTTGACAATATCGCAATCTACAAAAAATGACTTGCTCAACTACCGAAAAGACTTAACAGAAAATCAAGTTATTGTAACACATATTGCTGCCGATAAGGATATATTTTATCAAAACACAGACCAAACGCAAAAGCAAACTGTAATGAAAAAATATGACATCAATTTTGAAAACTACTTTTTTGCCCTCAACAGAATTCAAAAATATAAAAATACCGAACACGTCATCAAATGCTTCTGTAAGTTCATATCCCAAAACAATCTTCATTCAGATGTCGGATTGGTACTCGTAGGCACGCACCACGAAAACCCCAACTTTGCAGACCTCATAAAACAATATTCAAAATCGGTAAAAATAAAATGGATAAACTACGTCGAAGATGCCGATTTGTCCGTCATTTACTCCAATGCCATGTGTTTTTCTTATATGAGCCTCTACGAAGGTTTTGGTTTGCCCATACTCGAAGCCATGCAGTGCGGCGTACCCATAGTTTGCTCCAACACCTCTGCCATGCCCGAAGTCATAGGCGATGCTGGACTCTGCATTGACCCTACCGACGAAGACCTCCTTTGCCAATCCATGCTCAACATCTATCAAAACCAAACACTAAGAGAAACACTCATACAAAAGGGATTGAAACGCTCAAAGCAATTTTCTTGGGAAAAATACACCGACGATGTCATTCAAAGTTATAAAAAATATGCAAAATAAAAAATAATTCGCCCCATAGCAGTTGCTCTACCACAATTCGCCCCAAACTCAAAGCATATACCAATACCCAGCCAAAACCCAACTCAATTGGCACCACAACAACACCCTTTGGTAGGAGCTGGATATGCCGATTGACGAACAAATAAAAATTTGAAACCTTGATAAATTTTAAAATCTATCCCAAAAAGCATTTTTAATATATAGTCTAAAATATAATTGTAGTTTTGCAGCTCATATAATTTGGCGTATAAAGCTGCAGCATGAAAAAAATATTAAGAGAAGCTTTGGCTTCGATAACCAAAAACATTGATGTGAGAGGCAGACACCGAGCCGCACAAATTGTTGGCAACTGGCTCAAACCCAATGGCGTGGAAACAATCCACATCAACGGCATGGACTTTCCAATAGACCACACCATAATGCTACAACGCTTGGTTTACTATGGTCTCTACGAAGAAGATTTTATTAAGCACCTCCAAAAAACACTCAAAGAAGGCGATGTCTTCATTGACCCCGGCACCAACATCGGCTATATATCGGCTGTCGTCTCGGGT
>JAYWHZ010000269.1:0-2609 GCA_043777395.1 Bacteroidota bacterium | reverse complement strand
AGCAACACCACATCACAGACGACAAATATGCGATGGGTAACTTTATTCAAGACCTCAAAGACAAAGGCTACATTAAAGAAAACGAACAAGGTGAAATTAATATTACCCCAAAATCGGAACAGAGCATCAGGCAGCAGTCATTAGAAGAAATTTTTGGTAAACTGAAAAAGTCAATCCGTGGCGAACACCGAACCAATTTTTCGGGCAGCAGCAACGAACCCACAGCCGACAGACGTAAGTTTAGGTTTGGAGACAGCAACGACCAGATAGAATTTACAGACTCTATCAAAAATGCTCAAATTAGCAACGGCATCAACGATTTTATGCTCACCGAAGACGACCTCGAAGTCGTAGAAAGCGAACACTACGCCCAAACCTCAACCGTGATGATGATAGATATTTCGCATTCTATGATACTATATGGCGAAGACCGCATTACGCCTGCCAAAAAAGTGGCTATGGCACTTTCTGAACTCATCATGCAAAAATATCCCAAAGACACGCTCGATATTATCGTTTTCGGAAACGATGCTTGGCAGATTGAAGTCAAGGATTTGCCCTATCTGCAAGTTGGTCCTTATCATACCAACACCGTTGCCGGTTTGGAATTGGCAATGAACCTGCTCCGAAGACGCAAAAATCCAAACAAACAAATCTTTATGATTACCGATGGCAAACCCACATGCCTGAAAGAAAATGGCGAATATTATAAAAACTCCTTTGGCATAGACCGAAAAATATTAAACAAAACACTTGGACTTGCAGGGCAATGCAAAAAAATAAAAATACCGATTACCACATTTATGATTGCACAAGACCCCTATCTCCAACAATTTGTACACGACTTCACCGCTGCCAATGGTGGAAAAGCATTTTATAGCAGCCTCAAAGGCTTGGGCGAATATGTTTTTGAAGATTATGCCCGAAACAAACGTAAAAATGTACGCTAATTCAATTCGGTTTCGCCACCGTGTGCCAGCCAACGGCTAAAAAAACAGCAACGCCATGTCTATCTACCCAATCAACAACGCATTTGTTTTTGCATCGACGCTCAATAACATCAAAATGATTGACATCATTGTTCATGCCGTCAAAAAAAATAGTATTCTGACCGATTTTCAAGAATCCGAAATACGGTTGTTGCTTTGCGAATCTATCACCAACGCTATTGTGCATGGAAACAACAACGAAGCCGAGCAGCCCGTAGAGGTTCGGTTTGAGATGCTGACCGATGGCATCAAATTTATAATCTTTGACCAAGGCAGTGGTTTTGATTTAAATCAAGTCCCAAATCCAACACTCTCCGAAAATATAGAAAAAATTGGTGGCAGAGGCGTTTATATTATCCAGCAACTTTGTTTGTTTACCGAATATTTGACCCACTCCAACGCATTCATTTTTACGTATCCCCTCAATAAAACGCATGCAAACAATTAATTTTTATAACCAAGACATAACCTTTGTCCTCAAACATAAAACTACAATTAGACAATGGATAAAAAAAGTCGTTGAACAAAACACATTTGAAATACAAGAAATCAATTTTATATTTTGCCCCGACGATTATCTACTCCAAATCAATGTTGAACACCTCAACCACAATTACTACACCGACATCATAACGTTTGACAATTCAGAAAAGCAAAACAGCCTCACAAGCGACTTGTTTATTTCAATCGATAGGGTAAAAGACAATGCAAAGCAATTTAATGTTATCTTTGCACAAGAACTTAATCGGGTTATGATTCATGGCATATTGCACCTCATGGGTCTAAAAGATAAAACGAAAGAAGAAAAAAAAATGATGAGACAACAAGAAAACAATTGCCTCGAACAATTAAAAATCATGCTTGTTTAAAATTTCCACGTGAAACACATCAAATGCTGCTGCAAAGTTTTCACGTGGAACAAATACAAAAAGTCAATTTAAAAGTCTAAGAAATAAAATTTAAGATCATGTTTAATCAAACATACGATGTTATTGTTGTTGGTGCTGGACACGCAGGCTGCGAAGCCGCTGCGGCTGCCGCCAACTTGGGTTCAAAAGTATTGCTCATCACGATGAACATGCAAAACATTGCCCAAATGAGTTGCAACCCCGCTATGGGTGGCGTAGCCAAAGGGCAAATCGTGCGTGAAATAGATGCTTTGGGCGGCTATTCGGGCATGGTGTCAGACAAAAGCATGATACAATTTAGAATGCTCAACCTCTCCAAAGGACCTGCTATGTGGAGTCCCCGAACGCAAAATGACCGACAAATGTTTGCAAACGAATGGCGATTGATGCTCGAACAAACGCCAAACGTTGATTTTTGGCAAGATATGGTTTCAAATCTACTCATCAAAAATCATCAAGTATGCGGTGTAACAACAGCAATGGGCATCGACATTAAATCAAAATCTGTTATCCTGACCAACGGAACATTTCTAAATGGCATCATTCATATTGGAGAAAAAAAAGTTGAAGGCGGAAGAACCGCCGAAAAAACGGTCAAAGGCATTACCGAACAACTCACACAACTTGGCTTCGAAAGTGGACGAATGAAAACGGGAACGCCACCAAGAGTAGATGGCAGAAGCCTCGACTATACCAAAATGGAAGAACAACA
>JAYWHZ010000268.1:0-8851 GCA_043777395.1 Bacteroidota bacterium | reverse complement strand
CCCCAACGGTTTTGATGCCCAGCTGCTGCTGAACCAACACGCCAGCACCCGGAAAAAAATAATCGGGGCTAAGGGTTGCAAAAACAATAAAATCGACTTCGTCGGGTGTCAAATTGGCGTTGGTCAAAGCTTTTCGGGCAGCCTGCGTACCCATCGTAGAGGTCGTGTCTTTGCCTTGCTCAAAATACCGCCGTTGCTCTATGCCTGTCCGCTCTCTTATCCAAGCATCGGTGGTGTCGAGGGTCTGCTCCAAATCAACGTTTGAAACCACATGGTCAGGCACATAATGCCCCACGCCTACTATTCTTGAATTAAACATCTGGTACGGTCTCTATTGGGTATCTAAAAATCTGGTTTCTAAAAAAAAAAGGGAATGGGTTGTAATGCGTAGAATTGAAGTATGTTCGATTTTTTGAGAGCCATCGGTTTGTGTCATTAAAACAAAGCCAACAACGCAGCCAAAAAAATTAAGCAATTGAACGTAAAAACGCATACAAATCTATTACTATTTATAAAATTTTTAGCGTATTTTGTATTAAATGGTCAAATCAATACTATTTTGTGTAACTTTGTATCGTTATTTTTATTATCTGAAGTTTTTTTGATGACTCCAACCTCTACTATATACATATCGTTAGACTATCTGATAAAAATTTCGGGTGGCGACACCGCATTCCAAAAAGAACTCATCGGCATCTACTTGTGCGAATCCCAGATAGACCTACAAAAATCGAAAACCTATTTGGAGCAAGCCGATTGGAACAGACTCGCCAAAATGGTACACAAAATGAAATCTTCTACCCGTATGTTTTGCTACGATTTTGTAGAAGAACTGCTCATCGAAGTAGAATATCTCTTACTCAACATCCACCGTGCAGACTTGGCAAACACCATTGCAAAAGTCGATGCACTGCTCCAAATGGTAGAGCAGGTGCGAACTCAACTCCAACAAGTCGAAATTTTAGATTGACGGCACGCATCGTGTCAGATACATTAAAAAATACAAACACTAAAAAAAATAAAACCTTACAGATGTGGCGGTCTGTAAGGTTTTATTGTAAAATCTAATCTCCAACTGAAACTGAAATGCAAAACATCTGCGTGAGAAAAAATCAAGTGCCCAAAACGAGAGTCGAACTCGTACAAGTGTAACCTTACTGGTGTTTGAGACCAACGCGTCTACCGATTCCGCCATCTGGGCATTTTAACAAGACACGGGAGGCAAATGCCCGCCGCACACAAACTCGGTAACTTTTTTGTTTGTGGGTGCAAAGATACAAGCAGTTTTGAATTTTTCAATTTTTTTTTATCTTTTTTTAATTTTAATTTTTGAAATGCAGCAATCCAACCAAAAAAGCAGTACATTTGCTTTTGAAGCCAAAAACATAATAGCACGTCTTATATTTTTAGTATGAGCATAAAAAATACATTCTTAGAAGCACAAAAAGTGTTAGAGACCTTTGTTGCCGACGAGCAAAATTTTAGAACCATAGCCCAAGCGGGCGATTTGATGGTGGCTACACTCCAAAGCGGCGGCAAACTGATGAGTTGCGGCAACGGCGGCTCTATGTGCGATGCCATGCACTTTGCCGAAGAGCTGTCGGGGCGTTTCAGACACGACCGACCCGCCTTGGCTGCCATTGCCATTGCCGATGCCTCACACCTGAGCTGCGTAGCAAACGACTATGGCTACGAATTTGTTTTTAGCCGATTTGTAGAGGCTATGGGGCAGCGAGGCGATGTGCTGCTGGCTATCTCTACCAGCGGCAACTCTCCAAACGTGGTCAAAGCAGCCCAGATAGCACAACAAAAAGGCATCAAAGTGGTGGCACTCACGGGCAAAGACGGCGGCAAACTCAAACACTTTGCCGACACAGAAATCAGAATCCCAAACACGCAATATGCCGACAGGGTACAAGAAATACACATCAAAATCATTCATGCCCTGATAGAATATATAGAATCTCAAATGGGTTTTTAAAAATCTTTAAAATAAAATAAAATAAAGTAAGAACTTTAACACAACACAAACTAATTTAAAACAGCAAAAAACAGCAAAATAATTAATAAATCATCAACCAAAACTTTTCAAATCAATACATCTTAACATAAACCAAAAATGAAAAAAATAATCACACTCTTGTGGCTCATGCTCGCTGGCACACTAAGCTACGCCGACCTCAAACTGCCCAACATCACCTACATCCAAAACACCAAACGCACCACAGACAACCAATATCAAGCCTACCTGCGTAAAAACAACACCGCCTGGAAAAATTTTTCGGAAAAACACGGCAGCTGGTACGCCGTTTTCAACGAAGAAAACCAAATGCCTATGCGTGCCTTCGGCACACCGATTGCCGTCGGAGGGCAAACGCCAAGCCAAAAAGCACAAGCGTTTATCCAAAATCAATTGAGAGAATTTAATATCCCACTACCAGATTTGGTGCAAACCACGCCAGCTACCCAATCGTTTGAAGATTTACCAACTTTCGATTTCAAGCAAACATACAAAGGTCTCGACATTATCAACAGCCGATTGACCATCAGATTTAACACCAACGGAACCATAAAAATGTTTGGATTAGATGTGTTTAATAACATCAACACCGATACCAGACCTACGATTTCGCTCGACGAGGCAACCAACATCGCCAAAAAAGAGGTCAAAGAAACCATCACAAGCATCGAAAACAACACAGACCTCAAAATCGTTGCCATGCGTGATTACCGAAAATACAACTTCGCTCTGGTCTATACCATCACCGTCAAAACCATCGACAACGAACAAATTCCTTCGCATTACTACACACTCGTCGATGCACACACAGGCAAAATACTCTACAGACAAGACAGGGTTTTCCACCACAAAGGCAAACAATCTAACTGCAACCACGACACCAAGCCTACACCAGAAAATAGTGCCAAAAAAACCAGTGCACAAGTCCGAATCATGGGTTCTATACTTTGGAGAGACCCCATCACCACACCAACACCAACACCAAGAGGCTTGCAATATCTCAGAGCAACCATATCCGGAAACACCACACCATACTACTCAGACACAGCAGGCTATTTTGCCGACCTACCCGCCCCAACAGGCACCAACGTGAGCTACTTCTTAGACGGCAGATGGTGCCGAATCGTTACAGGTGCCGGCGGCACAGTAGCACCTTCATTCGTGTTGCCCGCAGCAGCAGGTAGTACCACAATCTCCTTTGACGGCAGAGGACCCGTAGGCAACATAGCCCAAACCCAACACCTATCAGCATACTACCACGTAAACGTCGTTCACGATAGAATGAAATTATTTTACCCAACATTCACTGCATTAGACCTGCCGCTTACCACCCGAATAGACCGTACCGACGGCAACTGCAATGCCTTCTACGATGGCAGCTCCATCAACTTCTACGCACCAGCAAACAACTGCGATGCCACAGCCAAAATATCAGACGTGGTTTACCACGAATACGGACACGGCATAACCATCAGATACTACTCCTCACGAGGACAATCGTTTGACAACGGGGCAATGGGCGAAGGCTACGCCGACATCTACGCCATCGGCATCACCAACAACCCCATATTGGGAACAGGATTTTTTGCAGGAAACCCAAACGGCTCGGTACGCCGCTACGACCTTGCACCAAAAGTCTATCCAGCCGACATAACGGGCGGAGTACACGCCGATGGCGAAATCATTGCAGGGGCTTGGTGGAACTATGCCACCCGAACAAACACACCGCAGATGTATAGCCTTTTTGCCAAAACACTCACCTACATGCCCAATGCACCCAACGGCGACGAAGGTCCGCTCTACGTCCAAATCTTGTTAGATGCACTGACCGCCGACGACAACGACGGCAACTTAGCCAACGGAACACCCAATTTTCAAACCATAATCGCAGCATTTGCTCGGTCGGGCATCAGTTTCTTGTCTCGTGCCGAATTTCTATTGACCGAAGGTGCCGATGTGCAAGCAGGGCAAAACTTTGTTGTCGAGGCAGATGTTGTTGCTGACCCAACCGATACGTTGTTTAATTTATATTTTGATAAAGCAAAAGTTTATTTTAAAATCAACAACGACACAACCACCAACGTGGTCAATATGCTGCCCGTAGCAGGAAGTGGGACTTTGTATAGAGCCACATTGCCTGCCTACTCTGCTGGTACAATTATCAGTTATTATGCTGCTTTGACCGATCTTTTTGGCACTAAGGCACAGATTTTTCCATCAAATGTTTTGACACCTGCACCAAACAACAATTTGCCTTACTATGCTTTGGTGGGCTACAACAGGTCGCTATACCAAGACGTGGAATCTCAAATTGGCTGGTCGCTATCTGTCCCAACCGATAACTCGACGACGGGTCGGTGGATTATTGCCTCGCCAACGCCTTCGTTTGCCAACGCCGCCTCGCAGACGAGCATTGTACAAACGGGAAGCGATTTTAGCCCGCAGGGCGTAAAATGTGCCGTTACGGGCAACGCCACAAGCGGCACATCGCCCCAAGGCGACAACGACGTGGACAACGGCACGACGACCATCACCTCGCCGCCTTTTGACCTGACGGGCATGAACCTGCCGCTGATAAGCTACCGACGCTGGTACACCAACGCCACGGGTTCGGACCCAAACAACGACAGCTGGATTGTACAGATTTCGGGCAACGGCACGACGTGGGTCAATGTTGAAGACACGAAAGTAACCGACCGAGAATGGCGACGCAACCTTGTGAAAGTGAGCAATTACATGGTGCCGACGGCAACGGTTTCTATGCGGTTTATTGCTTCTGACCTCAATGCGGGTTCTATTGTGGAGGCAGCCATCGACGATATAGAGGTTTATCCTTCGCCTTTGGGAACTGGGATAGAGAGCGAATCGAGGGTGGCTAATATTGAGATTTATCCCAACCCGACGAGCGGCATTTCGGTGCTTTTGTTTGATTTGCAGAGCAACCGAGAGGTGGTTTTGAATGTGTTGAATGTGATTGGCAAATCGATTTATAGCAAACAATATAACAACCTTATGGCTGGCGAGCAGCGTTTGGAGTTGGATACCAAAAGTTTTGGCGAGGGGATTTATTTTGTTGCCATCACCTGCAACGGCAAAACGACGACCAAACGCCTTGCGGTGGTGAAATAGTATTAAAAAGTAAAAAAATATAGCGAGAGATGGACTTAAAAAATCCATCTCTTTTTTTGTTTAAAATTGTCTAAAATTGGTTTTTATCTGATATTTTTTGGTGGCATAGTTCAAGAAAGTATCGAGGCAATAGAGGTTGTGTTTGGTGAGCATTTTGGGGTGAGAGATGAAGTGCATATACTCATTGCGGTCTAAAAAATGTTTGTAGATGGGTAGTTTTAGGGCGTTGAGTAGTTCGGCAGAGACCATTTCTAAGGAGGCGATTTTTTGGACTTCTGTTGTTGATGGTTCGAGGGGTTTGCTTTCTACGCCAATGCCGTTTCCGAAGGAGCGATTGCCGAGTTTTGAGTTCACTTTTTCAAATATTTTATTGAGGAATATTATTTTTTTATTTATATTTAAAGTACTGATTGATAGTTGTTTAAATTTTCCGTTTTGATTTTCTGTGCATACGTCGTTTTCAAAGTGGTAGATATTTTTTTGGGGTATTTGTGTAAAATCGTAGTATTGGGCAGTGGTCATATTTTTTAGGTTTCGGAGTACGCTCATGTCATATTTGATGTTTGATTGTTCAAAAAAGGGTTTAAAATCGGCAAAAGGTTGAATACACCACCCACCGGCTCGGTAGGCATCTATACAGGCATTTTGTCCCAATATTTGTTTGAGGATTTGGATTGATTGCTCAAAAAGGGTATTTTTTTGTGTTTGGTCAAGGGCATTAAATCGATATTTTTGGGTGTTGTTGAGTTGCCAAAAATGCGTTGTTGGGTCATAATTAGCATCGAGCCAATGGGGGTGAATGTGTGGAAAAACCGAATGTCCTTGCGTGTGCATTTGGGTCAATTGTTGGGCAATGGCATTAAAGTCGGTTTGTAGATTTTGTTTGGTCTTCGGGTCGGTGTTCGGGTTTTGGATATAATTTTGGAGGGTAACGAGATAGCTTGTATCGACAAAAAAAACGCCTTTGAGGTCATATTTTTTCATCAAGGCAAGCAGCAACGCAGTGGGTTCGATGCAGCATTGGGAAACGCTACCGCTTTTTTTGCCCAAAAAAAGTTCGTAGTCGAAGGTCAATAAGAGTTGTTTTTTTGTTTTCATTGGGTTTTGTGGTTTAAAAAAAGCCTCAATTTGGCTTTTGGAGCGTTCAAACTGAGACTTTGTGGGCACGAAATATTATTTAAGGTTATTTCTTGGCTTTTTTAGGGTCTTCTTTGGCTTTTCGTCTAAATTCGATTGGCACCGTTGGCAACGGGTTGTTGTTGTAGTCATATTGTGTTTCTGTTCGCATTATTTTGAGTTCATAGATACCCAAATCTGTGCTTACTTTTGTGCCATTTTGCGTTCTACCCAACGTACATTCGTTGCCAAATGTTTTGCCTGCAAACTTGGTATCTCCTTTTCTGACAATCATCATCATACATGGTTCTTGCAGGTCCAGGTCGTCGGGCGTTATGGTGTCGAAGGGTTTTTTCTTTTGCAGTTCGCCACTTTCTATCTTGCTGTCTTCGACCGTAAAGACATCGATTTGTATTTGGTTGTCGCCGCTGCCGGTCATGTGGTAAAAGCGTTGGCTAACGATGTATTTCGAGTCACTTATTTCTTCGTAGAGCCAGACGGTGCCTTTGTCTATGCCTCGCCAGATTTCGACGACGGACATAGATAGCTCCGTGATTTTGGCATCTTTGAGGGCTTGTTTTTTGTTGGTAAAATCGCCCAGCCACCAGCCCACGAGTTGGCGCATGTCGTTGGTTATTTTTGAAGGCTGAGGTGTGTTTGCCCAGATATTACTGCCCAAAAAAAGGCAGAGGCAAGCCATAAGAAACTGTTTTTTCATTTAATTTTTAATTAAAAGTTGTATAATTTTTTGACAATTGGTTGATGCTACGCCATAGATTTCGTTTTTCATTTTCCCGATGCAATATTACAACATCTATCTGTAATCTACAAATTTTAATCTATATTATTTTCCCTATGCCTTGTTTCAAAAAAGACATAGGGTTTGAGCAGTCTCGTAGCTGCTCGCCTTTGCCTTGTTTGTTGCAAAATTTGAGATAAATATTTCTCTACCAAGTTGGTCTGAACTTTCGGTTTGGTTACGCATACCATACATTAAATTCCACTCTGAAATATGGGCAAAAGAAAATAAATCTTTTATATATTCGCTGTTATCGTAGGTTATGAGCCATTTGTGTTCGCAGTTTTTCATTGTTTCTGCAAACCTTTCGTGGTCAAAACCTTTGTGTAATTTACCATTTTTACCATACAAGGCTGATTTTGTTGCGGAAAAATAAGGTGGGTCAAGAAAAATAAATACATTTTCACCTGCTTTTTCTATGACATTTTGAAAGTCCAAATTTGTAATTTCTATATCTTTTACAACTTGTCTTAAAAGCGTAAGTCTTTCTACACTTGTATCTGTAAATCTTTTTTGAAAGGCTTGTTCCGAAAATCCACCTGCTTCTGTCGTGCCTGAAAACGTAATTCTATTGAACACAAAAAAGGCACTTGCTTTTTTTATGTCGTTAAAGTCTGTTATATTTTTTCTCAAAAATAAATGCAATTCTTTTCCGTTTACAAACTCTTTTTTCCACGTATTTACTTGATTTACAACACTTTCCAAGTCTTTTTGTGCATATTCCCAAAATTTATATAACTCAAAATATAAATCATTTATCCAATATTTTCTATCAGGGTAAAGTTGTTTTAAAGTCAAAAACACAGAACCACCACCTACAAAAGGCTCTCTAAATTCATCAAAATGAGGAATTAAAGGTAAAATTTGTTCTATTGCTTTGCTTTTTCCGCCAGGGTATCTTAGTGGGCTTTTTATCATTTTTATTATCCTTTTTTCAAAATTACCAAAAAATTGTTGATTTGTGCTTCTTCAAATAAAGTTGTAACTAATTCTTTTTGTGTGTCTTTGAATTTGTTTTTGGTAAAAAACTTGTCTATTTCTGCTTTTTCAGTATTTGAGTTTATTTCTGATTTTAGTTTTGAGGAAGTCAAAAGTAAAACAGGAGTTGGGTTTTTAGTCTTTCCGTTTACTTCTGTGTTTTTCAAATTTGTGTATAAAATCATTTTCAATAAACCGTCTTTGATGTCGCTTTTGCTTGGTAAAAGGCTTGATTTTGAATGTTTGCCTTCTATCAGATAAACGTCTTTTGTGTCAATCTGAATTTCATCAACAGTCAAAAAATATTGTCCCCCAAATAATTTGTTATGGTAATTTTTGCCTTTGTCAAAGTTTCTAAAACTTCCTTTGGTTGTATGGTTACAAATTCTCTGCCTTGTGCATTTTTTGCTTTTGGCGTGAAAATTCCATAAATTCTTTTGCACTTTTGCTAATTGTTTCTTGAAAGTCGTCTATACCTTTTTCGCTGTGCATTTTTACTTTTGTTTTCTTATTAATCTTCGCATAATTGGTTTTTACTTTGGCAATAATATCCGAAAAATTATCATTTAGTTCTTGTAAATTCCAATGCAACGCAGAACTGTGATAGGCTGAAATATCATTTATTTTGTCTATAACATATTGATTTTCAAATTGTTGATTAGTAACTTTGTTATCATATCTTTCGCTTTTATCTGCTTTTTCGTAGTATGCCAAAATTACATAAACGTCAAGCAAAGACATTAAAGAAATAGTGTCCCATTGAATAAAATCTCTATCACCATCAAAACCTTCATCTTTTACCACAGGAA
>JAYWHZ010000267.1:0-2618 GCA_043777395.1 Bacteroidota bacterium | reverse complement strand
CCCCGACGACATCGCTTATCCGCTTTATTCCAGAGACAAACCCAGTATCCAAAAATACCGTGCTTTTAGGCTGCGAAACACCGACAACGACTACTGGGACGCACGTATGCGGGACGTAATAGTGAACAGAATGGCACTCAAAACCCACGCCGTAGCCGCAGGCTACCAAAATGTAACCGCCTACATCAATGGGCAATATTGGGGGCATTATACCTCAAGAGAAGAACTCAATAAATATTTTATTAGAGATAATTTTGGCACAAACCCCGATAGCCTCGATTTGATAAAAATAGCCAATGCCCCGCCCGAAGCCGAAGCAGGCAATTTGATTAAATACAACGAAATGCGTGATTTTATCTTAAATAATAATATGGCAGACCCCGCCAAATACGCCCAAACGACCCAAATCATAGATGTAGAAAATTGGGTGGATTATTTAGCCACCGAAATTTATTTTGGCAATGTGGATTGGGTGCCTAATTGGAACAACAATATGCGCCTATTCAGACCCTACGACAACGGCGGAAAGTGGAAGTATATTTTGTGGGATTGTGCTTTTTCGCAAGATGTGTACGAAGACCCAGCCACCACCGCAACCTGGAACACCCTCCAATCTGTAATAGCCAATCCTTACAATTCACACTTGGGCGAATTGTTTAATAAACTTAGAGCCAACCCTACTTTCAAAAATTATTTTGTCAATCGTTTTGCCGATTTGATGAACCACCACTATACCACCGCCAAACTCCACGCTTGCATCGACCAAAACACCGCCGAAATACTACCCGAAATAAACGCCAACGGCGTTCGGTGGGGCAATAGTTGGCAAGATGCCATTGTAATACAAGCCGAAGCCAACCGCCTAAAAACATACCACAGCCAGCGCATCGCCAATCAGTGCAATCATATACAAAGTTCTTTGGGATTAGCAGCACAGGTAAACATAACCCTACAAGCCAGCCCCGCAGGGGCAGGCTACATCAAAATATCTACCATCACCCCCGATTCTCTGCCTTGGACGGGCGTGTATTTTAATGGCGTACCCGTAACCATCACTGCCATCGCCAACCCTGGCTATACATTCACCAATTGGAACGCAAATGCCTTTATTACCAATGCAACCAACCCTACTTTTACCAATAATTTTACCTCAAATACCACTTTTACCGCCAATTTTTCGGGGGCAAGCATCGCCAACCCTATCATCATTACCGAAATAAACTACAACAGCGACAGCACACGCTCTGCTGGCGACTGGATAGAACTCCACAACAATTCATCGGCACCATTAAATATCAGCGATTATACCCTGCAAGATGAAAATTTTTATAACAAATTCATCATTCCTACCAATACCATTATTTCTGCCAATGGCTATGTGATAATCGCCGAAGATGTTGCGAAATTTAATACCATTTACCCAAATATTGCCAATGTGGTAGGTGGCTGGGGTTTTGGGTTGAGCAATGGCGGCGAAAAAATCAGTATTTTTAATAAATTTGAAATATTAATAGACAGCATACGGTACGACGATGCCCTCACTACGTGGTGGGCGCAGTGTGCCGATGGCTACGGGCGTACTCTGGAGCGTCAAATCCCCTATACCAATGCCAATCTGCCCACGTCGTGGTTCAATGGCTGCATCCTGGGTTCGCCTGCTGCTGCCTATACGCCTTGCACCGAAGCCATTGTTTTCAATGAAATAAATTATAAATCAAGCACCACTGCCGATGCAGGCGACTGGCTCGAACTCCACAACCGCAGCACCGCTGCGGTGGACATCAGTGGCTTTAAATTTGCCGACAACAATCATTTGACCGCCTACACCATTCCTGCTGGCACTATTATTCCTGCGGGTGGCTATTTGGTTATTTATGCTGATTTAATAAAATTCAATGCCATCAACCCAAATATTACCAACAAAGTGGGTCCGTTTGTATTTGGATTAGGGGCTGGCGGCGAATTTTTGAAACTCTACGACCTGTCGGGCAAGGTATATACTTCGATGTTTTTTCATAGCATCAGTCCGTGGGCTACCACGCCCAACGGCGGTGGCTACACCCTGTCGCTCACGAATGCCACCAACGAACCGAACCGCAGCACAAGTTGGCAGCCATCGATGGTACTCAATGGCACGCCAGGCAGCAACAACAGCGATGTTTCGCCTGTGTTGGCTATCAAAATGCTATTGGGCGGCTGCTATGTGGGTAGCACGGGTTTGATGAACGACAATTTGCGTACAATTGCCACCTTTCCACTCACCGAGCCTTATACTGCGATGGGTTTGGCGTGCAGTGGCGAAACCACAACGACCCCAGCGGTATTGTCTGTTTTGGGCAATAATGCCATTGTAGATTGGGTCGTTGTAGAACTCAGGAGTAGCAACACCGCCACTGCTACCATCATCAGAAAAGCGGCATTGTTGCAGCGTGATGGCGATGTGGTAGCGACTGACGGCGTAAGTTTGGTAAAATTCGGCAATGCGCCAGCGGGCAATTATTTTGTAGCCATCAGGCACCGCAATCATTTAGGCGTGATGACTTTGGGGGCGTTGCCGTTGAGTTCTGTGGCTTCGGCAATAGATTTCAGTTCTACCTTAACGAATCTTCACGGCATCC
>JAYWHZ010000266.1:0-2620 GCA_043777395.1 Bacteroidota bacterium | reverse complement strand
ATAATCAACTACTTGGGTCAAGCCGCTTGGCTTCTTCATCAAGGCGAACCGTTGCTATCGGGTCGAAATCCGTTTTACCAAATCATGCCCGAATGGTTTTTGATTGTCGGCATTATCATTGCCACGATGGCAGCCATTATTGCCTCCCAAGCCCTCATTAGTGGGTCTTATACGCTAATTAGCGAAGCCATTGCCTTGAATTTTTGGCCCCGGGTGTCGGTCGTAAATCCCAACCAACGTAAGGGTCAAATTTATATTCCGAGCATCAACTTGATACTGTGGGCAGGCTGTGTGTTGATGATTTTATACTTTCAAAACTCGACCAACTTGGAGGCTGCCTATGGTTTTTCTATCACAACTGCTATGATTATGACTACCATTTTATTGACTTATTTTTTGATTTATGTCAAGAAATGGAATATTGTGTTGGTGAGTTTGCTTAGTTCGTTGTTTATGATTATTGAGATTTCATTTTTTATTGCTAATTTTCCAAAAATACTCCACAACCCGATGGGTTTGTTGCCGATAGTTTTGATTTTTCCGACGATGTATATTTGGTATTCTGCCCGAAAAATCAACAATAAATTTATTAAATTCGATTCATTAAAAAATCATCTAAATATGTTTAATGAACTGATTCTCGACGATTCTATCCCAAAATATTCGACACACTTGATTTATCTGACCAAAGCCGACAACCAAACCCAGATAGAAGAGAAAATATTGAACTCCATTTTTGCCAAAAAACCCAAACGAGCCGATGTTTATTGGTTTCTACACATCAACAGAACCGACGAACCGTTTACGCTCAACTACACCGTCAGAGAGTTGCTCAACGACAAGGTTATCCGCATCGACCTCAATATTGGGTTTAGGATACAAGCCCGAACAGAACTTTACTTCAAACGCATTGTTCAAGACTTGGTAAAAAACAAAGAACTAAACCTACATATTCGACCCGATGGCTCTAGCAAATACAACCCCGAACCCGATTTTAAGTTTATTATCATCGAAAAATACTTGTCGGTAGAAAATGAATTTGAGTTTAGAGATGGCATCATACTGAAATATTATTTTTGGCTAAAAAACTTTAGCCTCTCCGACACATCGGCGTTTGGCTTAGACAAAAGCGACGTAGAAATAGAATTGGTGCCGCTGGTGGTCCATGAGCCAATAACACCCAACTTAGAATGCTTGAACAAATATCCTAAAATTCATTAAAATAACAGTTTTGATTTCAGAAAATAAATATATAAAAAACGACAAAGAGATGTCTATAAAACGAAACGCATTGGGCAGAGGTTTGGGTGCATTGTTAGCCGATATGCCCACCAACCCACCAGCCGCCGACAACCCGAGCTACCCCGCCGCCGCCACACTCTCTATCGGCGTGGTAGGGCGTATATTGCTCACCGAGATAGAAACCAATCCTTATCAACCACGTACCTATTTTGAAGAAGAAGCACTCAACGAGCTAGCCGAAAGCATCAAAGTGCATGGCATTATCCAGCCCATCACCGTGAGAAAAGTAGAAGACAACCGCTACCAAATCATATCGGGCGAACGGCGTTTTAGGGCATCAAAGCTTGCGGGTCTCACCGACGTGCCAGCCTATATCTTGGAAACCGACAACCAAGGCATGCTCGAAATGGCACTCATAGAAAACATACAGCGAGAAGACCTCAACGCCCTCGAAGTGTCTATTGGCTACAAACGCCTGATAGACGAATGCAACTTGAAACAAGAAGAACTGGCAGAACGGGTGGGAAAAAACCGTTCGACCATCAACAATTATCTCCGATTGCTGCGTTTGCCGCCTGCCATACAGGTCGGCGTGAGAGACGGTTTGCTCTCTATGGGGCATGCAAGGGCTATCGTCAATGTAGAAAACATAGACACACAACTCCACATCTACAAAGAAGCCATCAAGCGAAACCTCAACGTGAGGCAAGTTGAAGACATGGTCAGAGATGCCTCCTTTGAAAGAGCAGACCCAAACAGCCTCAAACCTATGCCGCTCATCACCAAGATACACCACAAAAACGTGCAAAATAAACTCTCTTCAAAATTTGAGTCCAACATAAACATCAAATCAAAAGCCAATGGCAAAGGCGAAATTATTATCCCGTTTTTGTCCGAAGAAGACCTCAACCGCATATTGGATTTGATGAATGGATAAGCCAAAACGCCATCACAAAAAAGACCTATCTTGATGAACGTAACACAAATCGTGGGCGTGTTGGGCATCTGTTTGCTGTGTAGCAACACAAAACTATTGGCACAAAAAAAAGACTCACTCGCCACACAAACTGCAAAAATAGACACCAATGTCCTGAAAAAACATTCGCCCATCAAAGCCAGCTTGCTCTCGGCGGCGCTGCCGGGTGCAGGGCAGTTTTATAATAAAAAATATTGGAAAATGCCGCTGGCAGTCGGGGCAATCGGATTTAGCATCTACAAAACCATAGACATACAAAAAAAATATAAAAACAACACCAATACTTTTCTTCTCAAATATGAATACCTCGAATGGAAAGCCAAAAACCCAAACGACACCTCTCAAAAAGACCCCTTGCCAAACTTGGGCATCGAAACACTACGGACTCAAAAAAACATCGAT
>JAYWHZ010000265.1:0-8910 GCA_043777395.1 Bacteroidota bacterium | reverse complement strand
AAACAAGGCTATCTGGCTGTTTGCGTTGAGTTGCCAAACCGATAGCGGCACGCCAATCTGCGAATTGTGGCTCTTAAAATTTTTGGTAATATATTCATAATCAACATCTAATGCCTGCGAAATCCATTCTTTGACAATCGTTTTGCCATTGCTGCCCGTGATGCCCAACACAGGAATATGAAACCCTGCCCGATGAAACCTTACCAACGTGTGCAAAGCCATCAAACAAGATTTTACTTTAATGACCGACACCAAACCCATGTCGAAACCAAGCTGCTGGTGCTGCTCGCAGTCAAAATACTCTACCACAAACACCCTCACGCCCTTGTCATAGGCAGATTGGAGATAGCGATGCCCGTCGTTTTTGGGCGTTTTGAGGGCAAAAAAAATCGTTTGTTTGGCAAAATCTATCTTTCGGGTATCAAAAGAGAGTGTACCAATGGCTTTTTCAAAACATTGAAACAATAAAACGCCACCGACAATACGGGCTATCTGGTCTGAAAAATAAGTCATCAAAAAATTGGTATAAATGTTGTATATTTGCTGTAAAATTAACGTATTTATCCCAGATGCAAACCATACATCAAATACTTGAAGAGTATTGGGGGCATAAAGCATTCAGACCGTTGCAAGAACAGATTATCCAATCGGTTCTTGATGGCAACGACACGCTGGTGCTCCTGCCCACGGGCGGCGGCAAATCTATTTGCTTTCAAATACCCGCCATGACACAAGAAGGGTTGTGTTTGGTCGTCTCGCCTCTGATAGCCTTGATAAAAGACCAAGTAGAAAACCTAAAACAAAGGGGCATAGCTGCTGCGGCTATCTACTCGGGCATGAGCCAGCGAGAAATTTCGGCACAGCTCGATTTGTGCCAACAAAACAAAGTCAAGTTTTTGTATCTCTCGCCCGAGCGCCTTCAAACCAAACTGTTTAGGCTACGCATCGAGCAGTTCAAAATCAACCTAATAGCCATCGACGAGTCGCATTGTATTTCGCAGTGGGGCTACGATTTCAGACCCGAATACTTGCGTATTGCCGAGATAAGACCTTTTTTTCCCAATATTCCTTTTTTGGCATTGACTGCTACGGCTACGCCTGCTGTGGTAGAAGATATTCAAGAAAAATTATTGTTTAAGAAAAAAAATGTGTTCCAAAAAAGTTTTGAACGCCACAATGTCTCCTATTCGGTGTTGTATGAAGAAGATAAATTTGCGAAGCTCGTAGATGTTTGTAATAAGGTTCAGGGTTCGGGCATCGTCTATGTAGGCAGTAGAAAACAGACCGAAACGGTTGCTGGGTTGCTTTACAGAAATGGCATTAGGGCAGATTATTACCACGCAGGCTTGACCAACGACCAGCGCAATGTTCGCCAACAGAGTTGGATTAAAAACCAAACTCGCCTGATGGTTTGTACCAATGCTTTTGGCATGGGCATAGACAAGCCCGACGTGCGTTTGGTGGTTCATCTTGGGTTGAGCAGCAGCGTGGAGGCATATTTTCAGGAGGCGGGCAGGTGTGGTCGAGACGAGAAAAAAGCCTTTGCGGTGATGCTTTATCACCCAACCGACCGCCTCTATGCCGAGCAGCAGCTCGCTGCCAAGTATCCGAAGATAGAAGACATCAGGCGGGTTTATGCGGCTGTTGGTACGCACCTGAACGTGGCATTGGGCAGCGGCGAAAACCAAAATTATGAGTTTAATCTCCCTGCGTTTGCCGAGCATTTTAAGTTGAAGGCTAGTTTGGTTCACCACGCCATAAAGTTTTTGCATCGTGCCAATTATCTCCAACTCATAGACCAAAACAACGCACCGTCTCGGCTCAAATTTTTGGTTAATCACCACGATTTGTACAGGTTTCAGATTGCCAATCGGAGCATGGATAATTTTATTCAGACGCTACTACGCAACATTGAGGGTGGTTTTGAGGATTATGCCAATTTGAACGAACAGATATTGGCTTATCGGCTGCAAGCGAGCCTAAAAAAAACTGTCGAAGGGCTAAATTATTTGATGAAAATGGAACTTTTGGACTATGTGCCTCAACAAAACGAACCCACAATTTTTTATTTGACACCACGCATCGACGAACGGACGCTCTATTTTTCGCCCGAGGTATATGAACAACAAAAACAACGAGACGAAAAACTATTGGGGGCAATGGTGGTTTATGTCGAAGACCAGCACCTGTGTCGGAGCAGAAAACTTTTGGCGTATTTTGGTGAACAAAACGAACACAATTGTGGGATATGCGATGTGTGTAACAAACGCAAAAGGACAGAGATTAGCAGCACCGAAAGTGCATTGGTTTGCAGTCAAGTTGAAAAAATATTGGCAAATAAAAGCCTTTCTTTCAATGAATTGATTGATTGTATTGAGTTTAAGAACACGGATAAGCTCATCAAAATAATTCAAGATTTGCTCGACAATAAAACCTTAAAAATAAACAAAGGATTGATAAGCATTTAAATGGCAAGCCTTTTTGTTGAAGACCAAAATAAAAACAAACAAACGTCGTTCAATCATCAACATTCAAAACCTCTAAATTTTTTAAGATGAAATATTTTTTTCTTATCACTTGCCTATTTGCCGTTATGTTGGCATCAGTTTTGCAAAGTTGTAGCAAGCCCGCCGTCGATGCAGTAAGCATTGTTATCGGCACGCCCACCGAAGGCCAAACCGTTGATGCCAATAAAACCATTGCCATCAAAGCAAGCATCAACGCCCAAAACCAGATACACGGCTACACAATGACCCTACGAAACAAAACCACAAACCAAACGCTTTTGACCAAAGAAACGGGCATGCGACATGCCAAAAATTTTGAAATAAACGAAACATGGACCAACAACGTCGGTCAAACAACAGACGTAGAACTCGAATTGGTGGTCTATCTCAACCATTCGTTTTCTGAAACCAAAAAACAAACGCTAACCTTTAAATGCCTCAAATAAAAAACAAACAAAATTTAATGAACAAAAAAACCTATCTCTATTTGTGCTTTGCCGCTTGCCTGCTCGCTGCCTGCGGCAACGAAACCACGCCAAACACCACAACCGATGCTACCATGAGCGACACAAGCAAAATCATGGACGAAAACGCCGTTGTATTGCCCACCATAATGGAAAAATTGGAAACCACAGCCTCGTTCAAAACATTTTTTGAAGCCATGAAACAAACCAAAACAGACCAAATCATCAAGCCAAACACAACCTATACCATCTTGGTACCCACCAACGAGAGCATCTCAAAAGTGGTCAAAGGCAAAAGCGATAAACTGCTCAAACAAGACAACACAGCAATCGCTATACTACTCAAAAACCACATCTTTGAAGGTAAAATCAGATACGAAGACCTCAAAATGAACAAGACACTCGTGGCTATATCGGGGAATAAAATCGACATTGCTCAAAAAGACCAAGCCTACTACGCCAACGGATGCCTCATTTTTGATTTTGGAACAGACTGCTCCAATGGCTACATTCACGTGTTGGACAGCATGGTTTTGGTAAAATAAAAACAATAAGCCAAGCAAAATCTCAATCAAAACAATCTCATTACACCCAAGTCCATCAAAAAAAACAAAACAGTTGGGTAATATTTGCTAATTTTGCACCAAGATAAAAAAATATAAACCCCAAATAACAATTCTATGAGTGTCTTAGTCAATTCAAACTCACGCATCATCGTTCAAGGTTTCACTGGCAACGAAGGGACTTTCCATGCCAGCCAAATGCTCGAATACGGCACCAACGTCGTGGGTGGCGTAACGCCCGGCAAAGGCGGTCAAACACACTTAGACCGCCCCGTTTTTGATACCGTAGAGCAAGCCGTTTTGCAGGCACAAGCCAACACGAGCATCATTTTTGTGCCGCCAGCCTTTGCCGCCGATGCCATCATGGAAGCCGCACAAGCAGGCATCAAAGTCATTGTTTGCATCACCGAAGGCATTCCAACCCGTGATATGATCGCCGTCAAAGAATATCTAAACGGTATGGATTGTACGCTCATCGGTCCAAACTGCCCCGGCGTTATCACGCCCGAAGAGGCAAAAGTGGGCATTATGCCGGGTTTTGTATTCAAAAAAGGACGCATCGGCATCGTTTCCAAATCGGGAACGCTAACCTACGAAGCCGCCGACCAAGTCGTCAAAGCAGGGTTGGGTATCAGCACTGCCATCGGCATTGGCGGCGACCCAATTATTGGCACCACGACCAAGCAAGCCGTAGAACTGCTCATGAACGACCCCCAGACCGATGGCATCATCATGATTGGCGAGATAGGCGGGCAGCTCGAAGCCGAAGCAGCCTATTGGGTTAAAGCCAACAGCAAAAAACCCGTTGTGGGGTTCATAGCTGGACAAACCGCACCCGCAGGCAGACGAATGGGACACGCCGGCGCCATAGTGGGCGGAGCCGAAGACACCGCCGAAGCCAAGATGGCAATCATGGCGGCGTGTGGGATTCATGTGGTGTCGTCGCCGGCTCAAATCGGGGCTACGATGGCAAAAGTATTGCAGAAATAAAAGCAAACCGTTTAATCTACATTTAATATTGAGGCACTGCAAATATTGAAATTAATTTCATTGTTTGCAGTATTTTTTTGGTAGATGGCATGCCGTTTTTGTTGTATCCTGAATTGAAAGAGGGGTTGAAAAAACTAAAAATCTATTGTTGGGCAACAGCAGGCTGATTATGAAAAAAGCATTAAAAATAAGACATTAAAGAGAATTTGAAATACACCGCACCAAACCAATATTTTTTTACCAAGACGAATACTTTAATCATACCTTGAAATCTAAAATTGCAAGAAACCAAACAGAAAAAACAACCAACGAGGCAACCAACAACTTGACAAAAAATTAGCCAATGATTTATCAGAATGAAACCTTTGACCTCAAAATTTTTGAAATAAAGTAAAAAAGACCTTTTCGATGCAATTAAAACCATATTTCAAAACAATAAGGCAACTTTTTCAATAAAATAATTTAACTTTGTCAATAAATTATCCTCAAAACTCAAATGAAAAAATCAATCAACACACTTTTTATTGTCTCAATCACGTTTTCCCTCCTAACTATGTGGTCTTGCAAAGACGTATTGTCGCCTAAAACCAAAACAATCCTGAACATCAAAACGCTGGACAAAAAAAATAATATCGACCTCGATTCGGTACAAATCATGGTCGAAAGAGGCACGATTTACCCCGTTGTCGAAACCCAGCAACGCACCGACTCGATGGGCAACCTTGCTCTGGAAATCGTGAGCGACAAAGACGCTACATTTACCATCACCTCTGCCCGTGAAAACTATCTGCCCGCCTACGAAGGCACAAAAAATGAGACCAAAGCCACCGCTACCGCCGGACAAACGCAAAATATCACCCTTCGGTTTGTGCCGATTTCGTATGTTCTCGTCAAAACAAAATTGGGTACTTTTACGACCACCAATGCCAACGATTCGCTCATCGTGAGGGCATATGCAGTAACGGCAACCACCAAAAAACTCCAGAAAACCATTGGACTTCGCCGAATAGATTGCCTCAACTGCATCATTGCCAATGAGTTTGCCACAGCCGGCGGCACCCAAATGAACGTAGAATGGGAACTGCGTCGAAACCGAACAAAAATATCAGAAGGGTTTAGAAACATCACCACAACAGATTTTTTAAGAACGCCTGTCGATATTAATTTTTAATTTATCTTTGCAATGAAACGATTTTTTATACCATCAACACATTAGAATTTAGGGTTTACGAAATACTCAAAAGCAAGTTTACCGAAAGCGAAACAAAAGAGATTTCAGAATATTTCAATGCCGTTCAGAGCAACCAAAACGTAGAAAAACGGGTAGAAGAACGCACCATACAACGCAAAATAGAACCCAGAGACGAACTCACCAAAGAACTCGCAAGCAAGCAAGACATAGCACTTGTCAAGCAAGATATATCAGTATTGGAGCATAAAATGGAAGCAAAATTTGCACAAATTGACCGCAAGTTTACCGTTTGTTATGCCTTTGAAAAAAGCCAGATAGGCGATACTTTTATCCACAATGTCATTGACGACCAGCCACTTACGCATATTATTGAACAGCAATGGGATTATATGGTCATGGGTGAAATCATCGAACACGTCGATAACCCTGTTTTATTTTTACAAAAATTGAAAGAGAAGTACACACCTTATGTTAAGCAGCTCGTCATAACGGCTCCCAATGCCTTCGAGTGGGCAAACGTCAGCCACATATTGAAAAATATGGAAGTGATAAACAGCGACCATCGGTTTATTTTTACACCCTACACACTCGCCAAAGTTGCCACACGTGCAGGTTTTTCGCCTACGAGCTATGCCTATTGCAACACCTATCTGACCAACAGAAGGCTGGGTTTTTTATTAAAAAGAATACCAATGATGCGAGAATCTGTTGTGATGACAATGGATTTTTAATAAAAAAATGAAACCCAACCATTGCCAAATTAAAAACATTAGAGAGCCTTGCTACGAAGGGCTTTCAATTTGGCATAACGCAAAAAACGACCATAACCCGACAACATACACAACACAAAACCCTCAAAACCATCTAAAAAACCCAATTTAAACACATACATATTCAAAAATTTTACCGTTGGCGGAAAAATAAAATGCCAAAAATAAACCTTCTTGCCTTGCTCAAACAAATGTTTTGCCTCCAAACTGCTGTAAACATCTATCCGATGCCAATGCTCGCCAACAGTATAATACGAATAATGGTTAAGCAAAGATCTCAATTCAATGCTTGTAAATTTAGTATTTAGACCATTTTTTTGAACCAGCTGCTCGTGGACGCTGTCGCCTTGCCATTCAAAATAATTTTTATTAAACAAACGTACTTTTTTATCCGGAAACCAACCACAATGCCTGATAGGTTTGCCACAATAGTGCGTCAATCGATTTAATGTGTATGTTTTATGTATTAAATTTTTATTGTTAATGAATTGTTTTTTAAGGTCTAAAAGTTCTGCTATCAAAGGTTTGCTCAGCACCTCGTCGGCATCTACCGACAAAATAAAATCGAAGTGCGTTTGTGTGTTTGCAAAATTTTTTTGTCTGGCATAGCCCAGCCATTTTTGGGTGATAAAAATTATTTTTGAACCAAATTGCCTACAAATCTGTTCGGTTTGGTCTGTTGAGCCGCTATCTACCACCACAATTTCGTCCGCCACGTTGAGGAGGCTTTGGAGACATTGAGCAATATTTTTTTCTTCATTGAGTGTGATGACAACAGCCGAAAGCATATTTTTTTAGGCAATAATTTTTCGTTTCAGTTCAAAGTTTTTGCCCAGATAGACCCGCCGCACCTGCTCGTCGTTTGCCAGTTCTTCGGCAGTACCCGATTTGAGTATTTTGCCCTCAAAAAGCAGATAGGCTCTGTCGGTAATAGAGAGCGTTTCTTGCACGTTGTGGTCGGTGATGAGTACGCCAATGTTGCGGTTTTTGAGTTTCCAGACAATGCTCTGAATGTCTTCGACGGCTATCGGGTCCACGCCAGCAAAGGGTTCGTCGAGCAAAATAAAACTCGGATTGGTAGCCAATGCCCTTGCTATCTCGGTGCGTCGGCGTTCGCCACCCGAGAGAAGTTTGCCGTAGTTGGTGCGTACTTTTTGCAAAGAAAATTCGCTGATAAGCGTCTCCAAACGGTCTTTTTGGGCTTCTTTCGAGAGATTGGTCATCTGCAATACGCCCAAAATATTGTCTTCGACGGTCAAGTTTCTAAACACCGACGACTCTTGCGGCAGATAGCCAATGCCTTTGTTGGCTCGTTGGTACATGGGCAAGTCGGTGATGTCTTCGTTTTCCAAAAAAACTTTGCCTTCGTCGGCTTTAATCAAACCGACGGTCATATAAAAAGAGGTGGTTTTTCCGGCACCATTGGGACCCAGCAAACCAATGATTTCGCCTTGCCTGACCTCGAAAGAAACATCATTGACGACGGCTCTTTTTCGGTATCTTTTAATTAAATTTTCTGCTCTCAATATCATGCCGTATGGGTTTGGATGGGTCGTGTTTTTTTATAAAAGGGAACATTTATTTTCTTATTAAGTCTGTAAAAGTGTAGTTTGCCTCGTTTTTTTCGTCCATCAGGTGGTGTGTTTGTTCAATGATTTGCCAATCTCCAAAGTCGATTTTGGGAAAAAAAGCGTCGGCATCGTCAATGGTTTTGTGTATCTGTGTCAAATAAATTTTTTGGCACAAAGGCAGTGCTTGCTCATAGATTTGACCGCCGCCAATCACAAAAATTTCGCCTTCGAGCAGCGAGGCATCAAGGGCATTTTGCAGCGAATGGACGACAGTGCAGCCCTCAACAACCAATTTTTTATCGTTAGAAAGGATAATATTTTGACGGTTGGGAAGTGGTTTTCCGATTGACTCATGGGTTTTTCGACCCATCAGCACTGTATGGTTGGTGGTTAATGCCTTAAAGCGTTTCAAATCGGCAGATAGATGCCAAGCAAGTTGATTGTTTTTGCCGATAGCCCAGTTTGCCGAAACGCAAACAATGATAGAGATTAAATTTTGAGGACTCATAATTGGCTATAAAGTTACAAAAAACCCTTTAATCTTTGCTCCTAATCTTGTTTTGGGTATTGAAAGAAGCCATTCATTTAAAGATTTTGAGTGTTGTTTGTCTGTTTTTAATTTCTTTTAATTAATTTTGTGTTTTAATTTTAGTTTTTTACGTTCAACAAAAAATATCCTTTTTTATAAAATACGATGATACGACCCATTGTGGCTTATGGCGACCCGATTTTGAGAAAAATTGCCCAAGATATAGACCAAAACTATCCAGATTTAAAACAACTCATTGCCGATATGTACGACACGATGTACAACGCTCATGGCGTGGGTTTGGCAGCACCGCAAATTGGGCTT
>JAYWHZ010000264.1:0-2628 GCA_043777395.1 Bacteroidota bacterium | reverse complement strand
GCACGTCTGAGGATTTCTTTTTGTATCATTGTTGGGTTTGTTTTTGGTTGAGCAGCCGTTTTTTTATTTTTAAAAGTGCAAAGTTAATGGTATTATTTCAAAACAAAATAATGAATTTTAAGTTTATGTATTGGTGCAGTTGTCAAATAAAATTAGAGCCTTGCAGTTGGTTTTAAAGGCGTATCTTTGCCCTAAAATTTATTAAAGAAAACGTTGGTCGCTGGGTTTATGTTGCGGCTGTTGTACAGTTGAAGATTTAATTAAAGAAAGAAAAAAATACAAAAAGGAAAAATCATTATGAATCAAATATTTGCAGGCGAACACTTGCTTCCGGGTCAAATCGGTCAGTCGTTTGTTGTTTTATCATTTGTAGGTGCTATTTTGGCAACAATCTCCTACTATGCGGCTCACCATTACTCCAAAAATCAGATTTTGGAGAGCAAACGCTGGCTCTCGATGGCTCGTGTGGCTTTTTTGACGCATTTTGTGTCTGTGATAGGCATTGCCACGACGTTATTTTATATTATTCACAGTCATTATTTTGAGTATCACTATGCTTGGTCTCACTCGTCGAGGTCTTTGCCGACACACTACATTATTTCCTGTTTTTGGGAAGGTCAGGAGGGTAGTTTTTTGCTTTGGACGTTTTGGCACTGCGTCTTGGGTGTGGTCTTGATGCGCAAAGCCAAGTCGTGGGAAGCGAGTACTCTGTTTACTTTGTCGTTGGTTCAGGTGATGTTGAGTTCGATGCTTTTGGGCATTTATGTGTTGGGCTATAAGATTGGCAGCAGTCCATTCATCTTGCTTCGTGATGCGATGGCTGGTGCACCTATTTTTTCCCGTCCCGACTATCTCAACTTCGTCAAAGACGGCAACGGTCTCAATCCATTGCTCCAGAACTACTGGATGGTGATACATCCGCCGGTCTTGTTTTTGGGTTTTGCTTCGACGGTGTTGCCGTTTATGTTTGCCATTGCGGGTCTGCTCACAAAGCGTTATACGGCGTGGGTTGTGCCTGCGTTGCCCTACACGCTTTTTGGCGTTGGGGTGCTGGCTACGGGTATCATGATGGGTGCTGCTTGGGCTTACGAAGCGTTGAGTTTTGGCGGTTATTGGGCTTGGGATCCTGTGGAGAATGCTTCGCTTATTCCTTGGCTCACGATGGTTGGAGCGTTTCATGTGATGCTTGCCTACAAACACACGCAGCACTCGCTGGTGAGTAGTTTTGTGTTGAGTATTGCCACGTTTTTGTTGATTTTGTATGCCACGTTTATGACCCGCAGCGGCATTTTAGGCAATGCGTCTGTTCATGCGTTTACCGATTTGGGCATGAGTGGTCAGTTGCTCGTATTTTTGGGTTTGTTTGTGGGTATGGGTGTGTTTTTATTGATTTTTAATTGGAAATCCATTCCCAAGAGCCAAAAAGAAGAAGCCACTTATAGCCGAGAGTTTTGGTTATTTATTGGGAGTTTGGTGTTGATAATTTCGGCATTTCAAATATTTTTTACCACGTCGATACCCGTTTATAATGCTTTGTTTGGGGCTAATGTGGCTCCGCCTGCCGATGTTCTAACGCACTACAACCGCTGGCAAATGCCCATTGCCATTTTGGTTTTGGTGTTGATGGTTGTGGGTTCGTTTTTGAGATACAAAACCACGAGCAGCCAAGTTTTTTGGCGTTCGATGTCGATATTGAGCCTGCTGAGCGTCGGGCTAACGGTGTGTTTTGTGTTGGTTTCAAAAATTTATGAATGGGAATATATTGTTTTGATTTTTGCTTCAATGTTTGGTATTTTGGGCAACGGTCAGATTTTATTAAAACAAATTAAGAAAATAAAAATGGCAGGTTCGTCGGTGGCTCACATCGGTTTTGCATTGGTGATGGTTGGCGTTTTGCTTTCGTCGGCAAAAAAAGAAGTGCTATCGAAAAACGAACGGGGCGTGAGCTACGGCGAAGAATTTAACGCCAAAGAAAACGCCGAAAATGTGCTGTTATTTAAAGATGAACCCCTTTTGATGGGCAAATATAAGGTAACTTTTGTAGGCGACACAACCATTGCTCCCAACACATTTTATCGGGTCAATTACAAGGCACTGAACGACAAGCAAGAGGTCGTTGATGAGTTTACGCTCACCCCAAACGCCCAAGTGAACCCCAAAATGGGCTTGATAGCCAGCCCAGATACCAAGCATTTTTGGTCGAGTGATTTGTTTACACACGTTACGCAAGTCATTGATAAAGAGTCGCTTGCCAACGAACCTAAATACAAACAACCCGTGAGCTACAAATTCAACATAAAGCGGGGCGACACCGTGATGATTGGCGAAAACTTGGTGATGGTCGAAGGCATTTCTAATGATGTTCCAAAGGAGATAAGGGATAAGATGACCGGCGATGTGCAGCTTGCGGTAGCAGCCAAGGTAAAAATCACAAACTTCAGGGGCGAGTTTAATCTCAAACCAGTGTATAGCATTCAAAATAATACTGAATTCAAATACGATGTAGAAAACGATGCAGCAGGCGTTCGGGTTTGGTTAGATAAAATACTGCCCGAAGAGCAAAAAATAGAACTCTCGATAGCCCAACAAAACCCCAAAACGAAAGAATATTTGATTATGAAAGCCATC
>JAYWHZ010000263.1:0-2628 GCA_043777395.1 Bacteroidota bacterium | reverse complement strand
CATCGAGATAATGCTTTGAGGCTCGCATTGCCAAAAATTGTGCTGATACCGTTCGTTTTCGTAGCTTTTAAATTGATAATTGGTGTGTTTGGAATAATGCTTGTTTTTGTAAGGCGTAAAAATGGTATAAGGCTTGCCATCGTCTTTCAAAACCTCGTTATATTCTTGCAAACACTGGTCTTTGTAGGTTTCAGAGGCGATGCCCGTTTGCCACAATTCATTTTTTATGGCTTCGTCTCGTTCCGTTGCATAGGGTTCATAATCACGGTTGGTGTAAACGGCTTGGGCGTTGTGGGTTGTTGCAAGTTCCAAAATCAATGTTTTAGGGTCGCCATACCGCACGACCAAACCCGAACCCAATTGTGCCATCTGCTCATTAAGTTGTAAGATATTTTGATGAATAAACGCAACACGTCTATCGTTTTTGGGCAATTGTTGGAGAATATTGATGTCGAAAATAAAAACCGAAACGACCTTATGCCCCGATTTTAGGGCATGAAAAAGTCCTGCATTGTCGTGTAGTCTCAGGTCTCTTCGGTGCCAAAACAGCACGGTTTGCTCTTGCATTTTTTTTGATTAATTGTTAAAAATAATTGTTGTAGCTATCTGGTTTTAGAACTCTACGTTTAGGTTTATGATTTGATTGTTGCGTTTGACTTTGAGTGTGGCTTGGTCGCCTTTCCTAAATTTGGACAGCACTTCCATATATTGCATCACCGATTTGGTTTCAAAAGTACCCAGTTCTACTATCATGTCGCCTTTTTGTACGCCTGCTTTCGAGGCTGGTTTGCCCTGCGTTACGCCATCAATCATCACGCCTTCGCCCTCGAAGGTATAGTCGGGCATGATACCCATCGAGACCTTAAAACGAGGGGCATTGATGGTAGAGTTTCTGGTTGTTAAGAACTGCAATTTGGGCAATTTATCAATCTCATCAAGCAAAACCACAATCGTTTCCAAGACTTTGGCTTCGCCTACAAAATTTATTTTTTCTACGTCGTCGCTTGGTCTGTGGTAGTCGCCGTGTTGCCCCGTAAAAAAATGCAACACCGGAATATCTTTGTTATAAAACGACGTTTGGTCTGATGGACCTATACCAGAGCTGTCTTTTTTTATGCTGAAATCTGCATCGAGGCTATCTATCAAAGGTACAAACTGCGGTGCTGTGCCTACGCCATAGACCACTATCCGCTTGGTGCTGTCGTTGAGGCGACCAATCATGTCTAAGTTTAGCATCATATTAACTGTTTTGAGGTCGATGGTTGGGTTTTCGCAGTACTTTTTTGACCCCAAAAGCCCCAATTCTTCACCAGAGAAGCCCATAAACAAGTAGTTGTAGCGTTCGGTTCGGTTGTTTTGGGTCAAATGTCTTGCCAGTTCAAGCATGCCAGCCGTGCCTGAGGCGTTGTCGTCTGCTCCGTTGTGTATTTTGCCTGTGGGGTTGGCATCGAGCGAGTTTTTATCCATTCCCAGGCCCAAATGGTCGTAGTGTGCGCCGACGATGATGGTGTTTGTGGCGTTGTTGTTGAGGAAACCAACCACGTTTTGGCTTTCAAAGCTGGGCGAAGTGCTGTCTATCGAGCCGTGTGGATTGGTTGATTTTTTGAATTGAAAGGGATACATAAAACCTTTGATGCCTTTGGGTTCTAAGCCATATTGGGCAAATTGTTTGGCGATATATTGGGCGGCTTTGCGTTCTTGTTTGGTGCTTGTGCCTCTGCCTTTGAGTTTGTCGGAAGCCAAAAAGGAGACGTGTTTTTTAAGGTTTTCGACCGAGATAGCGTTTTGGGCTTTTGGTGTTTGGGGTAGAAAAATTGTTAGATTAAAAAACAGTAGGACTAAAAATATTGTTTGATGGTTTTTCATTAAAGTGATGGTTTTATTTTAATTGAAATGATTTTTGAGTGTCGATTTATTTTTTTAACAGCACATTGAGCGTATCGGCGATGTGTTTGGCGAGTGTGTTGCCGCCTTTTTGGGATAGGTGAATATGGTCTGTAAACAAGCTGCTTTGCCCTGTCATTTGCCTTTGAATGTCTATGATTGCGATGTTTTTTTCTTTGGCTATGTGGTTTGCCACCGAGTCGGTTTGTTCAAAAGCCCTACACAACGCCGTGTGTGTCAAGCCGATATACTGGTTTAAGATGCGTTTTTTGTCTGCGTCGGTGTTTTGCGAAGCCACAAGTCTGGGCTGCGTCATGAGTATTGGCGTGGCGTTGATGGTCTTGCAAATATCGGCAAATGTACGCAAATTGAGGGCATATTGGTTTAAGCCATAGGGCGGATAATCGTTTTTCATAACCACATTTTTTTTAAATGCACCTTCGAGCCCTATCTCGTAGTTTTGGGATAGATTTTTGATTAAATTTTTTGTTCGCAGATAGATTTGCGAATTTTCGAGCATGGCATCGATGCCCGTTTGGTATTGGTGTGTTGGTTGCGACAAGCCAATCATTCGGCGGAGCAGTGTGTTGTTTAAATCCACGTCTCTAAAATATTTGATGTCGTTCCAAGCGTTACACAAGATGATATAGTCGGGTTGATAGTTGTGAATTTCGGCAAAAATTTTGCCTACGCTTTCGGCAGAATTGTGCGATGGCGTACCAGCATTGATGATGTTGATTTTGG
>JAYWHZ010000262.1:0-8958 GCA_043777395.1 Bacteroidota bacterium | reverse complement strand
AAGAAAACTTAGGACACAAAACGGCAATTTACACCATCAAAGTAGAAAACAAAGCAACCCAAAAACTCATCGCATTGTTTAAAGGAACCGTTTTTAGGCATGATCAACAATGGATTTTGGGTTAATAAATGAAAACACCAAGCCAATAAATCAAATGGTTGTCGATAAAATATATTTAAAATAATTGCTAAATCCTTTCCTAAAAAAAATAACTTGAAAACGATAAAAAAAATTTACCTGCTCACTGCCACCGCTTGCTATCTGGCTTTGGGGGCTACTGCCCAATGGCAAACCGCATCGCCCAACAACAACACCGTTCGCCACGACGATATTTTTTTTCTGAACTGCTCCCTGGGCTGGAGCGTAGGAGCAGATGGACGCATACACAAAACCACCGATGGCGGCTCCAATTGGTCGCAAATAGCCAACATCTCTGCAACCACAAACCGAACGACTTACCTGCGATCGGTCGGCTTTTTTAATGCCAATTTGGGCTTTGCGGGCAATGTAGGTCCGGGACTCATCGTCAATACCCTCCCAACCTCCAACAGAGACATACTATTCAAAACCACCGACGGCGGCTCAAACTGGTCGCCAATAAACCTACCGCTGCCCTACACCATTCCAAACCCTTCGGACTCGACACAAGTGGGCATTTGTGCCATTCAAATCGTAGATAGCAACACCATCATGGTTGCTGGAAGGGTCAGAGGACCTGCTTTTATCTGGAAAAGCACCGACAAAGGCAACACTTGGACCTACATAGACCTCCGAAACTACTGCAAATCGATTATGGATATTCATTTTACCTCGCCCAGTACCGGTTTTGTGGTCGGTGGTACCAATGCATATGTTGATTTGATGCCCAATAATCCCATAACGCCCAATGCTGCAAGGTCTCGATGCGATGGATACAATCAAAATTCGGTGATACTCTACACCAACGACGGCGGGCAATCGTGGTTTGAAAAAATTAGAACGCCGTTTAATGTGCAAGACAACAACAACTACGCTTGGAAAATTGATTTTCCAACGTCGGATACGGGCTATGTTTCCATTCAACAAAACAACACACCCTACAACAAAATTCGTTTTTTTAGAACCTTCGATGCTGGTCAGTCTTGGACATATCACGAGTATCCTATCTCGGTCAGTATGTATGTGCAGGGCATCGGTTTCAAAAATGGCAAGGAAGGTTTTGTGGGTGGCTCGGGTAGTTATTTTTTGTTTGAAACTCGTGATGCGGGTCAGTCATGGAGCATCGTAAACGGCAGCGGCAGGCGTATAAACCGAATTCGTTTTCTCAAAAAAGGCTATGGGCAAAATGTATTGGGGTTTGCATCGGGAACAGATTTCTATAAATATGGCAATCTCAAACCCGATTGTTCGACTACTATCCCAGCCCAACTCAAAGATTTTCAGGGCAAATGTACCGACGGCGGCGTGGCTCTAAAATGGGAAGTAGAACCCAATAACTCAATCAAAAACTATGAACTCCTCCGAAGCATAGACAACACCAACTACATTTCGAGGGGCGTTTTTGACCACATAGCAGGCAAAACCATCTACGAAGCGACCGATGCCGATGTTTCGACGTTCGTTTATCAATATCAACTAAAAATCATAAACCAAAACGACGATGTGTTGCTTTCACCAAAAATCATGATTGACTGCGACACCAAAGGCTACGAATTTAAAACCAAACCAAACCCAGTGCTGGGCAATCAAGCCTTAGAAATCAGTTATTCGCTCCCCAAAACCTCTCAGGTTGAAATCAACATCTACGATTTTTCGGGAAGGGTCTATGCCACAATTGTAAAAAAAATTCAGACACAAGGCACTTATACCGAGATAGTAGATTTTCCGAAAGGCATTGCCGAATTCTTTTTTGTCAATTTCTTTGTTGATGGGCAGAGCAAAGCCAGCGAAACCATTTTTGTGAGAAAATAAAACGATTGGTCTCAAAAACACTTGCATAAACCCAAAAACCTTGAAAATCTGCGAGACTTTCAAGGTTTTGTATGGGTTAGGAGATTTTATTAAAAAATTATTTGCTCATTTCCACAAAATTTTCGTAGAAATAGGGCAAAGTTTCAATGCCTTTGTAGTAATTGAACAAGCCATAGTGTTCGTTTGGCGAGTGTATGTTGTCGCTATCTAATCCAAATCCCATCAGTACGGTTTTGAGTCCCAATACTTTTTCAAACATGGCTACGATAGGAATGCTTCCGCCGCCTCTGGTGGGCAATGGTTTTTTGCCGAAGGTTGTTTCCATGGCTTTTTGTGCAGCCAGATAGCCTGCCGAGTCGGTTGGTGTTACGGCAGGGTAGCCGCCGTGGTGCGGTCTGACTTCTACTTTAACCGACTTTGGGGCGATGGATTTGAAGTAATTTGAGAACAGTTCTGTAATTTTTTCGGGTGTTTGGTTGGGGACTAATCTCATCGATATTTTGGCAAAAGCTTTGGAGGGCAGCACTGTTTTTGCACCTTCGCCCGTGTATCCGCCCCAGATGCCGTTGCAGTCCAAGGTTGGCCTGATGGAGGTTCGCTCTATGGTGGTGTAGCCTTGCTCGCCTTCTACGTCGGCAATGTCGAGGTCGTGTTGGTAGTCTTGGAGGCTGAACGGTTGGGCGTTGAGTGCGTTCCGTTCGGCTGGTGTCAAATCGAGTACGTCGTCGTAGAAGTTGGGGATAATAATTTCGTTTTGGTCATTTTTCATTTGGGTGATGAGTTTTGCCAAGACGTTGATGGGGTTTGCCACTGCACCGCCATAGACGCCCGAGTGCAAATCACGGTTGGCACCCGTTACCTCGACTTCCACATAGCTCAATCCACGCAAGCCCGTTTCTATCGAAGGCACGTCGTTGGCAATCATGGCGGTATCGGAGATGAGTACAAGGTCGGCTTTGAGGCGTTGTTTGTTTGCTTGGACAAATGTTTCGAGGTTGTTTGAGCCTATTTCTTCTTCGCCTTCGATGAGGAATTTGATGTTGCAGGGCAGCTGGTTGGTTTTCATCATGAGTTCAAAGGCTTTGATGTGCATAAACATTTGCCCTTTATCGTCGCAAGCGCCACGGGCATATATTTTTTCGTCTTTGATGACGGGTTCAAATGGTGGCGAGGTCCAGAGTTCGTAGGGGTCTGCTGGCTGCACGTCGTAGTGTCCATAGACCAAGACGGTTGGTTTGTTTGGGTCTATTATTTTTTCGCCATAGACGATTGGGTGCATGGCTGTGGTGCAGAGTTCTACGTGGTCGGCACCGGCTTGTATGAGAAATTGTTTGACGGTTTGGCCACAGCGTAGCACGTCGTTTTTAAATTTGGGGTCTGCACTGACCGAAGGGATTCGGAGCAGGTCGAGGAGTTCGTCCAAGAGGCGTTGTTTGTTTGTGTCGATGTATTGGGTGATGTTTTGCATTGGGTATTGGTATTGGTTTTTATGATTATTTGATAAATTGTTTTTTATTTGGGTGTGTTTTTAGGCGCCGAAGCCAATTTTTTTACGTTCTTTTTTTCCGAAGTCTATGTCGTTTTGGTTGTATATTTCGGCTAAGGTCATGGGGTTTTCGATGGTTGTTTTGAAATGTAGTTTGTTTGAGAGTGCTTGTGCTTTGGGTGTGTCGAGTTCTGTAAATTGGTATTGGGCAATGAGCCGTCCTTTTCGCAGCAGTGCCGTATCGACGTTGGTAATGCTGGTGTTGAATGAGCAGATGATTTGTATGTTGAGGCAGTCGCTGAGTAAGCCATCTGATAGGTTCAGGAGTGTAGAGACGGCAGAGCTGTGCGATTGTTCACGTTCTAAGATGATGTTTTCGGCATCTTCGATAATCAGGACTGTGTTTGGGTTTTCTATCAAGATATTAACAAATCCGGGCTGGACGATACTTGGTGCTACGTCTGGCGGCACAAAAATCATTTGTTTGGTGGTATTTGAAATCAGGTGTCTGATGTAGGTTGTCTTGCCAGTTCCGGGTTTTCCATAGAGCAACACGATGCCTTTGTCATCCTTTTTTTTGAGGCGTTGAAGAATGGTTTTGTGAACGGATAAAAAGTCGTCGTTATAGTTTTCTTCTATGTTTAATCGGGTGCGTTTGAGTTCTATGCTGGTGAGCGAAAGCGAGCCATAGCGGTTTGTCAGGAGGCTTATTTCGGGTTTTTCACGTTCTTTCCATTTAAATTTTCTTATTTTTTCGAGATACATTTCGGCTGTGGCGGTTTGCTCGTGGGTGTGTAGCAGGGTGCAGCCCGAACCTTCAAAATCGACAAAGATGCCGTCGTCGAGGATATAAATGATGTTATTAAAGACAAACTTTTTTTTGTCGTGGTCAAAATGCCTGTTGTATTGCATGTTTTTGATGTGGTCTTTGAAATGCTCTCCAAACCATTTGACTACTTTTTGCCCGTCGAGGTTGCCTACACTCATCTGGTTGGCTATTTTTCCAAAAATGCGGTAATACAATACCGGCGAGATAATCAAATACTCATGGCTAAACACATTGGTTGTGTCAATAAAATGAAGGTTATCGATGCCCTTGAAGTTGTGTTGTTCTGTTTCTAAGTTGGTCATTGTGAGTTTGTGTCTATTGGTGAAGTATCCAAAATAATTGACAACTTTAAATTATCATACAAATTAACTATTTTTTGTTGGATTAGACAAATTTTATCCCTTAATAGTTTCACTTTTTTTAATTTTCTATCAAAAGTAATGTATCTTTGCAACTCTTGATATAAAAACAAACCAATAAACGTTTGTGGACTAACCCTCAAACTCAAAAATAAAAAGTATTCAGTTAAATCGTAGATATGTTAAATATTGTTTTGTTTGGACCTCCGGGTGCCGGAAAAGGTACACAATCAGAAAAATTGGTTTTAGATATGAACCTTATTCACCTATCGACAGGCGACCTCCTGCGTGAACAAATAACACAAGGCACCGAGCTGGGCATCGAAGCCAAAAAACTCATGGACAAAGGCGAACTCGTTCCCGACAACATCGTTATTGGCATGATTAGCCATAAACTCGACCAAAACACCCATGCCAAAGGCTTTATCTTTGATGGATTTCCACGAACCACAGCCCAAGCACAAGCCTTAGACCTGCTCCTGACCCAAAAAAATACCGACATCAAAACCATGTTGGCACTCACCGTCAATGAAGATGAACTGATGGCTCGCCTGCTCAAAAGAGGGCAAACATCAGGACGACCAGACGATGCCAACACCACCGTAATCAAAAATCGAATCGTGCGTTACAACGCCGACACGCTGCCCGTAGCAACCTACTACACCCAAAAAGGCAAGTACATCGAAGTCAATGGCATTGGCTCTATCGACGATATACACCACACCATTGTGGGGCATTTGAGTTCATAACAGCACCCAACACAAAACATGAACAGTTGGCAAACAAGTATCGCAAAATTTATTGAATACCTCGCCATAGAACGCAGCCTATCTCAAAACACAACCTTAGCCTACAAGCAAGACTTAGACAAGCTCCTGCTGTTTGTGGAGCAAAACCACCCTTTGCTCCTCCGACCCGAGCAGCTCACACTCGACCACCTCCAACATTTTTTGGCATGGAGCATCGATTTTGGCTTGAAAGAAACATCGCAGTGTCGGCTCATCTCGGGTATCAAAGCGTTTTATAAATATTTGGTCATGGAAAATGTGATAGACACCAACCCCGCCGAACTTTTGCAGATGCCCAAAACAAACCGAAAACTACCCGACGTACTCAACATCACAGAGATAGACGCTTTGCTAAATGGCATTGATTTGAGCCTACCAAACGGTCATCGCAACAGGGCAATGTTGGAAACGCTTTACAGTTCGGGCTTGCGGGTTTCGGAGCTCATCAGCCTCAAAATATCAAACTTGCACGCCGAGGTGGGTTTTTTGAAGGTTGTGGGCAAAGGCGACAAAGAACGCATTGTACCTATTGGAAGTTTTGCCCTGCGGCATATCGATTTGTATGTAAAAGGCGAACGCAAAGCAGTGGTTCAAGACAAGAAAAGCGCCGATTTTTTGTTTCTCAGCCGCTATGGTCGTCCGTTGAGTCGGGTGATGATTTTTTTGTTAATCAAACAATTTGCCCAGCAAGCCAACATCGAAAAGTCTATCAGTCCGCATGTGTTGAGGCATTCGTTTGCGACGCACTTGATTGAGGGCGGTGCCGATTTGAGGGCTGTTCAAGAGATGCTTGGGCATGAGAGCATCACGACGACCGAAATCTACACGCACATCAGCAGGGAATATCTGCGTGATGTGATTGTTCAGTTTCACCCTCGCAAGTGATTTGGGGTTTATTTTTGGTTTATTTTTCGGAGTCTTATCTTGGTAATGATTTGTTTGGTGTGTGCCGTAAAGTCGCCTTGCATCATCCAATGGTAGTAGGTAGGTTCTTTTTCAAAAACCTCTTGCACCGAGCGTCCTTTGTGTTTGCCAAAGTTGAATACTTCTATCTCTTTTTCGTTGAGGACAATTCGCCCTGCGAGGTCCACCATTTTGTTGTTTCGGGCGGTGTATCGGTGTAAGAAAGCGACATCGTTTTTGAGGTCGGGATAGTGGTCGAGTTGCGAAAGGAGTATTTCGTAGGTAGCCGTTACGTCTGCTTGTGCGGTGTGTGCGTTTTCGAGTGTTTTTTGGCAATAGAATCGGTAGGCTGCTTTGAGGTCTCGGGGTTCGTTTTTGTGGAATATGGCTTGTACGTCAATAAATTTTCGGTGTTCGATGTCGAAGTCTGTTTCTGCTCTGGCAAACTCTTCAAACAAAATGGGTATGTCGAAATAGTTTGAGTTGTAGCCTGCAAAATCGCAGTGGAGCAAGAAGTTGTTGAGTTCGTTGGCATAGGTTTTGAATGTTGGGCTGTCTTTTATGTCGGCATCAAATATGCCATGAATGTCCGACACGTGTTTGGGTATTGGAATGGTGGGGTTGATGCGTTGGGTCAGTGTTTGTGTTGAGCCATCGGGCATGGCTTTGAGTATGCCTATTTCTACTATTCGGTCTTTGGTCAGGTCTATGCCTGTGGTTTCGAGGTCTATGAATGCGAGTGGTCTTGTGAGGTTGAGTGTCATGTTTTGGGGTGTGAATATTTTTTATAAAACACTTGCCTCGATAGGTTTTTGGTTTATCGAAACAAGTGTTTGGTTTATTGATTTATGATTGGGTTTTATTTGGCGTAAGCCACGGCTCTTTTTTCACGTATGACAGCGACTTTGACTTGCCCTGGATATTGCATTTCTTTTTCTATGCGTTCGGCGATGTCGATGGAGAGTATGTCGGCTTCTTCGTCTGATACTTTTTCGCTTTCTACGATGACTCGCAGTTCACGTCCGGCTTGAATGGCAAATGCTTTTTCTACGCCTTTGTAGGAGATGGCGAGTGCTTCCATGTCTTTGAGTCTTTTGATGTAGCTTTCGAGTATTTCACGTCTTGCTCCGGGTCTTGACCCTGATATGGCGTCGCAAATTTGAACGATTGCTGAGAGTATGTCGGTCATTTCGACTTCGTCGTGGTGTGCGCCGATGGCATTGCACACGATGGGGTGTTCTTTGTATTTTTCGGCGAGTTTCATGCCTAGTATGGCGTGTGGCAGTTCGGGGTTGTCGTCGGGTACTTTGCCGATGTCGTGTAGCAGTCCGGCTCTTTTAGCCATTTTGGCGTTGAGTCCGAGTTCGGCAGCCATTGTGGCGCAGAGGTTTGCGGTTTCTTTGGAGTGTTCGAGCAGGTTTTGTCCGTAAGAAGAGCGGTATCTCATTTTTCCTACGAGCCTCACGAGGTCTGGGTGCAAGCCGGCGATGCCGAGTTCCATGCAAGTGCGTTCGCCGATGTCGGCGATTTCTTCTTCGAGTTGTTTGGTTGTTTTGGCTACGACTTCTTCTATTCTGGCGGGGTGCATTCTGCCGTCGGCTACGAGTCGGTGTAGGGCGAGGCGAGCGATTTCACGTTTTAGCGGGTCGAAGCAAGAGAGTACGATGGCTTCGGGTGTGTCATCGACGATGATTTCTACGCCTGTTGCGGCTTCTAATGCTCTGATGTTTCTGCCTTCACGCCCGATGATTTGCCCTTTTATCTCGTCGTTTTTGATGTTGAATACGGATACTGCGTTTTCGATAGAGTGTTCGGTTGCGGTGCGTTGTAGGGTTTGTATGACGAGTTTTTTGGCTTCTTTGTTGGCGGTGAGTTTTGCTTCTTCGAGTATTTCTTTGGTTTGGACTTTGGCTTTGGCTTCGGCTTCGGCTCTTATTTGTTCGATGAGTACGTTTTTGGCTTCATCGGCAGACATGTTGGCTACTTTTTCGAGTTCGGCAACGATTTTGTTGTGAGCGTTGGCGATTTCGGATTTTTTGGTTTCGAGTGTTTCAATTTGTCGGTTGAGGTTTAGTTTTATGGTTTCTATTTCTTCTTGTCTTTTGGTGTCTTTGGTGTTGAGTTCGTTTATGCGTTTTTCGTCTCTGATGGCATAGTCTTCTATTCGTTTGTCGAGTTGGATTTGTTTTTGGTCGAGTTGTTCTATTTTTTGGGTGATGGTTTGTTCTTTTTGTTTCACTCGGTTTTCGCCGATGGCTACTTCTTGGTTTCGTTTAACGATTTCGGTGTCGTGTTGTTTTTTGAGTTCAAAGAATTTTTCTTTGGCTTGCAGTTCACGTTCTTTTTTGCTTGTTTCGGCTTTGGTTTGAGCGTCTTTGAGTATTAGTTCGGCTTCGAGTTGTGCTTTTTCTTTTTGCAGTTTGACGTAGTTGTCGGCTGCGTTTTTTTGTGTTTGCAGGATATTCATCAATAAATATCGACCGATGGCAATGCCTATTATCAGGGCTACTGCTATGCTTGCAAGGAGTGTTAGTGTCATACGTTGTGTGTGTGTTTGGTAATTTTTGTGGTGTAAAAGTTAAATTTGAGATTTGGGTATAAAAAAAATGTTTGGTTTGAATAAATGGCGTTGTGTTGGCATGG
>JAYWHZ010000261.1:0-2648 GCA_043777395.1 Bacteroidota bacterium | reverse complement strand
CAAACAAATATACCGACTGTTGGCTGTGTCTAAAATTGCAAAACTGCTGTCTGTCAAGCCATTGCCGTGAATGTATCCTCGGCTAAAACGGTAGTTTGAGGGGTTGTAGCCCGTGCCAATCGGCGGGATAGTCTGTGCAAAATGAGCCAGCGTGTCGGTAAAACTTTCGGGTTGGTTGTCTGTCGTAGAGACCAAAACCGTGTAGCCGTCCATGTATGCGGGTGCTTGGAGCGGCGCCGACTGCCACGAGAGCGTAGCGGTGGTGTCCCAAATTTTGATGCGAGGCGTGATGAGGTAGTTTCGAGTGCCGTCGCTAAACCCATTGAGCCACGAGGAGCTGGCATAGACGTAGTTTGGTCGCCCGTTGGGCAAAAAGGCGTTTTTTTGGGCAAAGGGAACGGTAAAAAACCAGTTTCTGGCTCTGTTATTGCCATCGGCAAGGCTGTCTCGGTCGTAGTTGAACCACACCGAATCGGCACCTGCATTGGGCTTGCCCACCCTAAAACTCGGAATGGTGTTGAAGGTTTCGTAGAGCAAAGTATCTTGCTGGGCAATGGCGAGGCTGCCTTTCATCAAAAACAATAAAAATACGAGGCGGGCGGCTAATTTCTTTGATTTCATTAAAAATGAAGGCATTAAGTCTGTTTTGATGTGATTTGTGAATGGCAAAGATAGTAATTTTTGATGGAGTGTCGCCAAAAATCTCAAAAACATTAAAAAACCAACATCGAACCTTACAATGCCACAAAGGTTTTGGAGATGAACAAACGAACCAAAAAAAAATGGGTTTCAAGCAAATTTATGGCACAACAGATTTATTTTTAATCCCTTTTTCACGCCTACAAACGCTGGCATAGACCAAACCCATACCGATTGTAAAACAAAAAACGGTGTATTTATTTAAACAAAATGATTTTTGAAGATGGGCATTAATCTAAGTCCTTCAAACCAATTGTTCGAGGGCTTTGGTGATGCGTTTTACGGCTTCGATGAGGTCTTGATTGCTGGCTGCAAACGAAATACGCAAGCATTCGGCGTTGCCAAATGCTTCGCCTGTAACCGTTGCCACGTGGGCTTGTTCGAGCAGATAGAGTGCCAAATCGTCGGCATTGTGAATGATTTTGCCTTCAAAAGATTTGCTAAAAAACGCCGATACATCAGGAAAAACATAGAAAGCACCATCGGGATAGTTACATTTGAGACCTTCGATTTGCATCAGACCGTTGTAGATCAAGTCTCTTCGTTTTTTAAAGGCTTCACACATCGCCAGCGTGGGTTTTAGGCTTCCGTTTAGGGCTGCTATGGTGGCTTTTTGGGTGATGGAAGAGGCGGCAGACGTAAACTGACCTTGTATTTTGGTGCATGCTTGTGCGATTGGCAGCGGTGCTGCTATGTAGCCGAGCCGCCAGCCGGTCATCGCAAAGCCTTTTGAAACGCCATTGACGACCACACATTGGTTTTTGATGGCAGGAAATTGAGCCAAGCTATAATGTTTGCCCAAAAAATTGATAAACTCATAAATTTCATCAGAAATGATGGTGATGTGTGGGTTTTTCTCAAATATCTTGGCAAATTCGCCCAGTTCTTCCTCAGTATAAGCCGAGCCGGTGGGGTTGGAAGGCGACGAAAACAAAAACGCTTTGGTCTGCGGTGTTATGGCTTGCTCCAACTGTTGGGGCGTGATTTTAAAGTTTGAAGACACGTTGGTTGGGAGCATCACGGCTTTGCCATCGCAGAGTTTAATCATCTCCAAATAACTTACCCAAAACGGAGCAGGTACGATAACCTCGTCGCCTTCGTCTATCAGACACAAAAGCACGTTGATGATAGATTGCTTGGCACCTGTCGAAACCACGATTTGGTCGGGTGTGTATTGAAGCCCATTGTCTCGCAGCAATTTATGGCAGATGGCTTGCCTCAAATCGAGGTAGCCGGCAATGGGCGGATAGTACGAAAAATTGTCGTCGATGGCTTTTTTGGCAGCGTCTTTGATGTGTTGGGGCGTGGCAAAATCGGGTTCGCCCAAGCTCAAATTGATGACATCGATGCCTTTGGCTTTCATGTCTCTGCTGCGTTGAGCCATCGCAATGGTTTGAGATTCATTAATTTTATTTACTCTTTTGGATAACAAAGCCATTTTTTTGTATTGTATTTCGAGATTGCTAATGGTTTACCAAACATTTTTGAACCCAATTTTTTTAATGTTTTGGGCAATTTGGCTTTTTAAATAACGTTGGGCAAAAGTAGTGAATATTCGCTCAACGCTTGTTCTTTTTCTTAAGAATGGTATTTTTTTCTTTGCATTTATAAAAAAGGCGAACTCTTAAAAATTTAGTGTACTTTTGGTTTTGGTTTGTCTGGTTTGCCTTTTTGAGCCAACACCCACAAAACACGAGTAATCATTTTTTTTTATAACGCAACCCAAATGGATTTTTACAAAACCATTGACTATGTTTCGGAAGGCACAATAAGGGAAAAAGGCAGTAAATTTATGGCTTATTTGTATCCCATCTATGCCGAAAACGAGGTAAAACCCATCGTAGAGCAGTTAAAAAAAAACCACCGTCAAGCCAGCCATTGGTGCTACGCCTACCGTGTGGGCTATGCCCAAAACAATCTCAAAACCCGAACATCAGACGACGGCGGCG
>JAYWHZ010000260.1:0-2656 GCA_043777395.1 Bacteroidota bacterium | reverse complement strand
GTGTGTTGCGTTTATAAATATAGTAAAAGTTTTTATTTATTATCCAAGAAGAAATATTTTTATTTTTGGTTAAATGGTTAAAATAATTTTTTGATATTATCTTCATTAGGGTTTTTGGATTTTGCAAGAAAATATAAATAGACTTGGCATTTATGCCGACCCTCAATAAATGCTTTGATTTTTTAATTCTTCTATCTAATCAAACTCACCACACCCGTTTTTTTGATAATCGCATTGTCAAAACCCCTCGCCTTTATCAAGTAAGTGTAGTTGCCTTCGGGGCAGTTTTGACCGTTTTGCATCTTGCCATTCCAACCCTCGTTTTGGTCTTTTATAGTTGCCACCCATTCGCCCCAGCGGTTGTAAATCTGAAAATAATCAATGCTTTTTACACCACTCCCAAAAATACGAAAACTGTCGTTCACCAAATCGTTGTTGGGCGTAAACGAAGTCGGAATATACAAACGGGTCGAGTCATCAACGGTGATAGATTCATAAAAAGACGTGTCGCAGCAGTTCAGTCTGTTGCAAACAATCAAACTTACCTTATATCTTGCAGTCGTTTTGTAAATATATTTTGGATTTCGCAGCCTCGACGAATCGCCACCGCCAAAATTCCAAAAAAATCGGGTTGCTCCCGTGCTGTTGCTGCTCCCAAACTGAACCTCCAACGGAGCAAGACCCCTGTTTGGCGAAAACGTAAAGACCGATTTGACCTCTGGCAACACAAAAACCGTCATCGAATCTACTGCCGTGCAATTGGCTTGATTTTTTACTTCTACCATATACTTTGTCGTCTGCGTTGGTGCTACAATAATGGTGCTATCGGTTGGGTTTGTGATGCCCGACGTGGGCAAGAGCCAACGAAACTTGTTGCCGCCGCTGCTTGTCCGTACCCTAAGTCCAATGCTTTGCCCTTGACAGATGGTTGCCGTATCTAAGTTTTTGGTGATGCGTGGAAAATCATAAACCTGAATATACCTGTTTTTAGTCAATGTATCCGAACCACTGCCGTTGCCCACCACCAGCCTAATGGCATAACGCCCGCTGTTGGCATAACAAATATTGGTCGGATTTTGAATGCCCGACACGCTCGGCGTCGCACCCACAAAAGTCCATTGCCGCCTCGTCGGAGCATTTGTAGATAGGTCAATCAGGTTGATGCACTCGCCAACGCACAAGACCGTGTCGTTGTTGGCAACCCTAAAATTAGCCTTTGGCAAACAATCATTGACCCGAATATGCATGTTTTTGGTCAATGTATCGGCACCGCTTGCATTAGAAACGATGAGCCTGACGGCATACGAACCGCTGTTTGGATAGCAAATGTTACTTGGGTTCTGCCCCAAAGAACTTGCAGGTGTTGCACCCACAAAAGTCCAATTCCACGACGTAGGGGCGTTGAGGCTTTGGTCTAAAAAATTGATGCATCGGTTGGCACAGATCACCGTGTCGTTGTTGGCAACGCCAAACAAAGGTTTGGGCAGATTGTTGCAAAGGTTGGTTGCTACCCAGCTCGTGTTGATGAGGTTCAGGTTGCTGTTTGTGGTCGATACATAGCCAGCCGCTGTTGAGCCGCTTGCCACATCGGTTGCGACCACTGCGGGCGTGTTGGCACCAAACCCAGCAGGCAGCGAGTAGCAGGTGTTTGAGGTATTGACCAATCCGTTGAGGTCCGTTTTGATTAAATAGATTTCATTTAACCCAATGCCAAAAGTATTTGAGTTGCCCACTGCCAAAAAACCGTCCGGGGCAATGGCTACGCTTGCCGTGAGGTCTCTGCCAAGCCCACCATAAAGTCGGCTCCAAGTCAAAGTGCCTGTGGCATCTATTTTCAATAAAATGGCATTTGAATTGGTTGCTGTGCCTCTTTTGAAGACCGTTGCAATGTAGGTGCTGTTGGCAAGTTGTTCGGTGTTGGCGGTGTAGTTGTTGTTGTCGGTGTCTGTAAAAGATTTTGCCCATTGGACAGCACCCAAAGCCGTTGTTTTAACAAAAAAAGCCGACGAGTTGGTCAATAAATTATTGCTAAACGACGTGCCACCCGAAAACAACAAGCCGCCATCGGCAGTAACAACGACATCGTAAAACTCTGATGCGGCATTGGCTACCGTAAAGTTTTTGGACCATTGGACCGTTCCGGTGTTGTTGGTTTTGAGGGCAAAGCCGCCATAGCTTGTGCCAAACACTCGGTTGGCGAGCGTTCCCAATGTGAGTACAAAGCCGCCGTCGGGTGTTTGTTTGGCATCGCTTTTAAAATTTTGGGGCAAGTCGCTGTTGTTGTAGGCATAGCCCCAAGTTGCGTTGCCCGTGTTGTCGGTTTTGAGCAGTCCTATTCGGTTGGTTGTGCCAACGGTGGTTGAGGTGCTGATGATGTATCCGCCGTCGGTGTTTTGGCTCACCGATAACCCGCTTTCGTTGCTTGCGGTGCCGTAGGTCGAAGACCACACAATGTTGAGTGCGGCATTAAATTTAACCAAAAAAATATCGGTCGTCAGTGGCACACCAAACGACTGGGTAGAGCCTACGGCAATGTATCCGCCGTCGGTGGTTTGTTTGACGCTGTTGAAGCGTTCGTTTTGGCTTCCGCCCAATGATTTTTCGTTTTGAATGGTGCCATTGATGTCTGTTTTGAATATAAAAGCGTCGAAGGTAG
>JAYWHZ010000259.1:0-2673 GCA_043777395.1 Bacteroidota bacterium | reverse complement strand
TTTTGTGCAAAACAAATGCCTTTTGCCACCGATGTGCCAATGCGTAGCCCCGTATATGAGCCGGGGCCTCGACTGATGGCAATGGCTTTGAGCTGGGCAAAAACAAGGTTCTGTCGGTCCAAAATATGTTTGATACAAGGTGTTAGCTGCTCGGCTTGTCTTTGGTTTTCGGTGCTTTTTATTTCATCAATGCATTGATTGTCTATGCTCAGAGCCACCGAAAAAAAATCGTTTGAGGTATCGATATTCAGGATATAATTTTTCATTTTAATGGTTGGCAAACGCTGCTTTTAAAATATTTTTGACCAACGCCCAAGTGTGTTTGCTATACAGATTTTTGGGATAGCCAGCCACGTTTTGGTATAGGCAATGGCTTGCTTGCCTTGTTTTAAAGATTTTGAGGCTGTCGTGGGCGTAGTAATAATAATTTTTGGCTATAAATTCATTGACTTCACTTTGCTTGATGTGCTGCTGGTCGATGTAGGTTTGGAGAATATTTTTTTTCTTCTCAATGTCTTGTTTTATGTCGTTTTTGGTCAGGTTTCGTTCTATCTGTTGGGTGGTCGATTGTGGGTGCATTTGCCACACACAGGTGTGTTTGTCGAGTTGGATAATGGGATATTTGGTTGCAATTTTGAGCCACAGTTCGGTGTCTTCCCAGACATTATTTTTGGGATTAAATCGAAATTCTTTCAAGATAGAACGCTCAATGCACGCACAAGTTGGAAAAACGGTATAGTCCAGCAACGCTTTGATGGGGTTTTTGGAGACCAACGAAGGCAGTGGTTTTTTGATTAATTGGCCTTCTATCAGTTCAAAATTGCCCGAATAGAGCATTGCTTTTTGGTCTTTTAGGGTTTTTATGGCTTGGTAAAACGTTTCCAAATGGTTTGGCAGGTAAAAATCGTCGCTATCCAAAAAGCAGACATACGTTCCTTTTGCGGCTTCTATGGCGTTGTTTCGGGCTGTGGAGCGTTCTTGGTTTTTTTGGTATAAATATCTGATTTTTGGGCTTATAAATGGTCTGACGGTTTGGCGTGTGTTGTCTGTTGAGCCATCGTCTATGATTATTAATTCATAATCTGTAAACGATTGACTGACCACACTTTTTATCGATTTTTCAATAAAATTTGCTCTATTAAATGTTGGTATAACGATAGAAAATAATGGCATTTTAGGTTTTTTAGTCGTTTAAGACTTTGACAAAGCTGGCTTGTTTTTGGTTTTTATCTACAAATATATAGTTGTTTATCTGCTGTTGAAGTTCTCTGACATGAGAGATGATTCCGATGACCCAATTTTCGTCTTTTTGCAGTTTTTTGAGTGTTTGGATGGCAAGCGGCAGGGCAATGTGTGTGTCGAGTGAGCCAAAACCTTCGTCGAGGAAGAAAAAATTGCGTTGTTTTTTGGTGCTTATCGTTTCCGAAAGGGCAAGTGCCAAGCAGAGTGCCGCCTGAAAAAGTTCGCCACCCGATAGCGAGTTTATTTTTCGGCAGTTTGCCCCGTTCATGTAGTCGAGGACTTCAAATTCGAGGTTGGTGCTGTTGAATGCTATTTGGTATTTTTGTCGGGTCATGCCATAAAAACGTTTGTTTGCTTGGTTGCATATCTGCTCCAAATAGACCGACGAGACAAACTCTACAAACTTGCTGCCGTTTAGCAGGTTTGCCATCGTTTTGAGGTTTTCTTTCCTTTGGGTAAGCGTTTGGAGGTCTTGGCTATGTTTTTTATATTTGCTTAGGTTTTGTTCAAGGTTTTTGATGTTCGATTGATTGGCTCCAATCTGCTGGTTGTTTTCCAAAAGTGTGGCTTGGAGTTGTGTCAGTTCGTGGGCTGTGTGCTGCTGTGCAATAGAATATTTGAGTTCTTGGTCGAGAATATCGTCTATGTGTGGGTTTATTTTCTGCTCAATTTGCTGTGTGTTGGCGGCGTTTTGTTCGAGTTGTCCTTGCTGTTTTATGAGTTCTGACTTGATGTTTAGTTCCTCTTTTACAAATATTTTGAGATTGTTTTCTATTTTTTCGTAGGTCGATTCTGTGTTTTTAATTTCGTTTTCGAGGTGTATTATCTCGGTTTGAATGGCGTTATTTTGTTTATTTTCGGTGTTTGTTAGTGTTTCTGGGTTTATTTTTTGCTTATCTGTTTCAATGTTTTTGGTTAGCGAGTCGATGTTTCCACTATAAAACGAGATTTGGTCTTGCAGGGTTTGGGTGTCTGTCTGCTTGTTTTTGTGTTCCAATATTTCGAGTGTTTGCTCTTGTTTTTTCAGGTTTTGCTCGGTTTCGTTGGCGTTCTCAATGGTGTTTTGGAGTTCAAAATCGTTGTCTGGGTCCATATTTTCAAAGTCGAAAGCTTGCCTGTGTGTGGCGTATGTGGCATTGAGCGTTTCGATATTAGTCTTGACAGATTTGATTTCTTGTTGTGTCTTTTCGCCTTCGGCACGCAAATTTCTCACGCCCTCAAGTTTTTTTTCCAAGAGATTAATATGCTTTTCGAGGGTTTCTTTCTCCGTTTTTATGTTGTTAAAATGCGTCTCATTCTGGTTGTTCGAGTTAGAATGTGCCAAGTTTGGATGGTGTATCGAACCACATACTGGGCATTTGTCGCCCGTTTTGAGGTTCAATATCTGCGATTTGAGTTCGAGTTGCACTGCCAAGACTTCATCTTTTTTGT
>JAYWHZ010000258.1:0-2675 GCA_043777395.1 Bacteroidota bacterium | reverse complement strand
CTACGGCAGTCGTTTGGTCAAATTCTTTGAGGAGTTGAAGTGCTGCGTTGGCATCTTGAATGTTGTTGTAAGAGAGTTCTTTGCCGTTGAGTTGTGTGGCGTTTGTCAGGTTGTAAAGATTTTTTTGTGGGTAAGAATTGACATAGAAAGCGGCTCTTTGGTGTGGATTTTCGCCATAGCGCAGGTGTTGTTGCCGCTCGAAGGTGAGGGTTATTTTTTCGGGAAAGAGTTCATCGGTCAGGTAATCTGCAATGATGGCATCGTAGCTGGCTGTGTGTCTAAATGCCTTGGCGGCGAGTTGTTTTCGGTGTGTTTTGGTCAGTAAGTTTTGCTCCCAAAGCGAGATAGTGGGCTCATAGTCGGCTGGGTCGCAGAGTACGATTACGTCTTCAAAATTTTTGGCAGCCGAACGCAGCATCGCTGGTCCGCCAATGTCAATTTGTTCGATACAAGCCTCCAAAGTGTTGTTTTTTTGGCTCACCGTTTCTTTGAAAGGATACAGATTAACAATCAAAAAATCGATGCGTTCTATCTGGTGTTCTGCCATCTGCTGGCGGTGCGTAGGCAAGCGAGAGCGTCCGAGCAAACCACCATGCACAAGGGGGTGAAGGGTTTTGAGCCTGCCGTCTAATATCTCGGAAAAATGGGTTAGTTCCGAAATATTTTTGACAGGCAAATTGGCTTCCTCAATGGTTTTTTGGGTGCCGCCCGTCGAAATCAGTTCTACGCCGTGCTGGTGCAAACGGGTTGCCATTTGTAGTAAGTTGGTTTTGTCAGATAGGCTAATAAGTGCTTTCATGGTTTTTTATTTTGAGGTTGAAACAACATTGCCAGAGTTTCTATATAAAGTTTGTGTTCGAGGCTATGTATCTGTTTTTCAACGTCTTGCAATTGATTATTTTCATTAATATAAATACTTTTTTGGGCAATGACTTCGCCCGTATCCATGCCCTCGTCCACATAGTGAATGCTCACGCCGAGCGTCGTTTCGTGGTTGTCTAAAGCTTGTTTTATGGCATCGAGACCCTTGTATTTTGGCAAAAGCGATGGGTGAATATTAACGATTTTTTTGGGAAATTTTTGCAACAAGGTCTTGCCTATCAGCCGCATAAAACCCGCCAAAACCAAAAATTCGACCTCAAAATCATTCAAAACACTCAAAACATTACGTTCAAAATCGACTTTACTGGCAAATTCATTTCTATTAAAAACCCGACACGGCACGCCCAAATTTTTGGCTCTTTCTATAACCAAAGCATCGGCATTGTCGCAAACCACCAGCACCACACGGGCATCAATGGTGCCGTTTTGGGTCTGCTCGACAATGGCTTGAGCGTTGCTGCCATTGCCCGAAGCAAAGATAGCGATATTGGTTTTTTGTGTCATCTAATGAATTTGAATGCCCGTTTTTTCTACAATTTTTCCAACCACACGTGCCTTATGAAACACATTGATTTGCTCCAAACACTGCTCCGTATCTTTGGGGTCAATCACCAACATAAACCCAATACCACAATTAAAAATATTAAACATTTGCTGCTGCGAAATATCGGCTATCTCTTGAAAAAAACGCATAATTTGTGGCATTTCCCAAGTGTTGGTATCGACCACAGCACCCACATTTTGGGGCAGCATACGGGGCATATTTTCATAAAAACCGCCGCCCGTGATGTGGCTCATGGCTTTTATTTCAAGGTCTTGGCTCAACAAATGGGCAATGGCTTTGACGTATATTTGGGTTGGCATAAGCAATATTTCGCCCAATGTCTGGCTAAAATCTGGATAAATTTTATTTAAATCAAGCGTTTTATCTTTAATAATTTTGCGTATCAACGAAAAGCCATTAGAATGAAAACCACTCGAATCGATGCCAACTATTACGTCGTTTGGTTTAATATTTTGCCCCGAAATGAGTTTAGATTTTTCGACCACACCCACACAAAAACCCGCTACATCGTATTCGTTTTCTTGGTAAAGGCTCGGCATTTCGGCAGTTTCGCCACCAATCAAAGCACAATTTGCCGCTACGCAGCCATCGGCAATGCCTTTCACAATTTGCTCAATTTGAAGCGGATTATTTTTGCCCACAGCCAGATAATCCAAAAAAAACAACGGCAAAGCACCTTGCACCAACACATCATTGACACACATCGCCACGCAATCTATCCCAATGGTGTCGTGGCGATTGAGGTCGAAAGCCAGTTTCAATTTTGTGCCAACGCCATCGGTTCCAGAAACCAAAATGGGTTCTTTGAGGTTCAGAAGTCCCAAATCAAACAAGCCTCCAAAACCACCAATGCCGCCCAAAACGCCTTGGCGAACAGTGCGTTGGGCGTGTTTTTTAATCAATTCGACCGATTGGTAGCCTGCCCCCAAATCTACGCCTGCCGATTTATATAAATCCATTTTAAAGTTTTTTTTAATTAATTTTTAACATTTTTCTTGAAAAACGAGCATGTCTTCATACAATTTTGTGGGATAAATGCCCGAAAAACAAGCGATACATTGCCCTTTCAATTTGCCCTCAAAAGGTCTGTCGATGGCTGATAACATGGCTTCTATGCTCAAAAAAGCAAGGCTATCAACGCCCAAATAATCTTTAATGCCCTCAATGGTTTTGTTTGATGCCAAGAGTTCGCTTCTGTTTGACGTATCGATGCCATAAAAACAAGGAT
>JAYWHZ010000257.1:0-2684 GCA_043777395.1 Bacteroidota bacterium | reverse complement strand
GACGAACGCATAACGTTCAAACTCATTGCCCGAATACCAAGCGATAAAAAATTCGGTGATGTATGCCGAACCCACAATAGAACCCGTTACCATGATGATTTTGCACATCACGTCGATGTGGTTGATGGTGATGTAGTTTTCCAAACGCATGGTCTTGCGTGCTACGATGAGCAGCGTCAAAACCATTGCGAAGCCCGAAAAGATAGCACCAGCAACGAAATATGGGGGAAAGATGGTCGTGTGCCAACCCGGAATGACAGAGGTTGCAAAGTCCATTGATACGATGGTGTGAACCGATAGTACCAAGGGCGTAGATAATGCTGCCAGAACCAACGACACGATTTCAAACCTCGACCAAGCCTTTGCGGAGCCATTCCAGCCAAAAGAAAGCACATGGTATATCTGGCGGCGAAAGCCTGTTACTCGGTCTCTGACGGTTGCCAAGTCGGGTATCAAGCCCACATACCAAAACACCAGCGAGACGGTCAAGTAGGTCGATATAGCAAAAACGTCCCAAAGGAGTGGAGAGTTAAAATTGACCCATAGGTTGCCGTAGGTGTTGGGAAATGGCAGCGTCCAGTAGAGTAGCCAAGGTCTGCCTGCGTGGAGTAGCGGGTAGGTGCCTGCACACACGACGGCAAAGATGGTCATGGCTTCGGCGGAGCGGTTTACGGCTGTTCGCCATTTTTGACGAAACAACAGCAGCACTGCCGAAATGAGCGTGCCGGCGTGCCCAATGCCGACCCACCACACAAAGTTGGTGATGTCCCAGCCCCAATCGACCGTTTTGTTGAGACCCCAAGAGCCAACGCCGACAAAAAGCAGGTAAGTAACACAAAAAAACCACAACAAAAGTATAGCCACAGAAATTGTAAAACCCATATACCACCATTTGGTGGGCTGTGCTTCGACGGGTCCCGAAATATCGTCGGTGATTTTGGAGTAAGAGGTGTCGCCTAATATGAGGGGACGTCTGATTGGTGCTTCGTAAACCATATGTTGTAGTATTTTCTAATTTATTTTTTTGATGATTTATAAATCAATTTATAACCTTAATGCAAAGTTAGAACATTCCTTTTATTATACCTAACAAATCGATTAATTTATTAAAAAAAAGGGTGTTTTGAGGAATTTTTTTTGAACCGATTAATTAAAAATATATCTTACTCCAAACTGTGCTTGCCAGCGAGAGTTCAGGCTGATGTCGTTTCTAAATGTTTGTGTGAGCGGCGTTTGCAGATTGGCATCAAAATAAGGAAAACTAAACGTAGGTCGTGCCAAAATATTGCTGCTTTCGTAGCCCTCAAAAGTCAATAACTGCACCCTGTTGGGTTCTTTCACTACGCCCCAATTGGCGTTGAGCAGGTTCGTAAAGTTAAACACATCGATGCTCACCTGAATGGTGTTGCGTTTGCCCTTCACGTCAATAAAAATATCTTGCATCAAACGCAAATCCACCTTATAGACAACCGGCGTTTGGGCGCCATTGCGTTGGGCATATTGTCCTCGGCGTTGGCTCAGGTAGTCGTCTTGTTTGATGTAGAGGTCGAGTTGTGTCCAAATTTGGTCTATCGTTCGGGTGTCATTGGCATTGCTCGAAACCAACACGATTTGTTCTTTCGATTGGGGAATGTATATCAAATCGTTGGCTGTGAGTCGGTCGCCGTTCATGTCGCCAGCATAGATATACGAAAATCGATTCCCCGACCTTATTTCTCCAAAAACCGAGACCGTCGTGGCAAAAATTCGGGCATAGTCGGTTTTATAAGAAAAAGCACCGATGCCTCTGTGTAAGGTTTGAAAATTGGAGACGCTCAGCGTCAAATCATTGGGACCGTTGATGGTCTGAAAGTTTTGGTAAATGGTATTGGCAATCGAACTTTGGCTGCCCTGATAGTCTCTCGATGGGGCAAAATTGTAGGCGATGCTGCTAAAAAATCCTCTTTTAAATGTTTTTTGAAGTTGTAGGGTTGCGTTTGCCGAGTAGCCTTTGCCGATGTTGTCCATCACGATGGCAATGTTGAGGTTGTCGTATCGTCGGTTTCCAGCATCGGTACCGGCATAGCGCAAGCGTCCGTCGCCTTGCACTCTGCCGATGGCCGTGTCCAAATTGGCATTGCGATGCACCACGGCGTTGAGGTCTGTGGTAAACATGCCTTCTATGGTGGCAATGATGCCGTATTTGAGCTTAAAATCGACTGCCAAGTTGCTTCGCCAGACTTGTGGAAACCGAAAATTTCGGGCTGTGGCGTTGATGGTTGTTGTGGCGGGTAGGGTGGGGTCTTGTGGAATGTTTGCCTTCACGTTGTCGGTAAATGCAGGCATCGTGGCTGGGTTGGTTGTCGAGACCACGCCAAACAAATTGCCCGTGTTTGAGACTTGGTTTGAGAGCCACACAAACGGTATTCGCCCTGTAAACAAGCCCGTTCCGCCTCTGATTTGGAGTGTTTTGTCTTCAAATACATCAAAGTTAAAACCTATTCGAGGTGAAAATAAAGGTGTAGATTTTGGAAATTGGGAGACATCAATCGTTTCGTTCTTGGCAAATTTCATGGTGTCTAACAAATTATTTTTCCCAATTTTATTGAGATAGACGGGCATGTCGAGCCGCAAACCATAGACTATTTTGAAGCGTTCGGTGATGGTGTATTCATCTTGTGCATAGAGACCGATTTGGGCTATTT
>JAYWHZ010000256.1:0-2687 GCA_043777395.1 Bacteroidota bacterium | reverse complement strand
CATCGGGCAACACAAGATAGAAATTAACACCAACGACATGACAAACGGCACCTATTTCATTCGCTTGCAAACCTCTACGTTTGCCGGTACACAAAAATTTGTATTGATAAAATAACAAAATCCAAGAATACTCAAAACACCAAACTGCCAATTTTTTTGTTGAGATGGGCATTATTTCTTACATCGTGTTAAATGATACAATATTTGTGTTAATGATTGTTAAAGTTGAGAAATAATAAATTATTATCAAAAAAGTTTGTATATTTGTTGCACGGATTGGTAAAGCGAATATTCGCCAAACATTGCTTATTCTTTTATTAAAAAAACACGAATGGTTCAAAATTTTACGCTCATTTCCATCTTATCATCAAAGTAAAAACATTACCTTACTTCAATGAAACTAATTGAGTTTATTAAAAATGTTCTTGTCAAAGTGAGTTTCGACCGTGAATTATTCCGCAAAGAACTCAAAAAATCTATCCAATGGCTGGATAACACCGCCGAACGCATTCTTTTGTACCAATGGTGTACGACCAACTTTGGAGGTCAATATCCCGATGTGATACAAGAAGCATTTGCTTAGCACCAGCTGTTTTTCCGCACAATGTTTAGCCGTGTATTCGACGGGCATGTTTTCTTCTTTTCTTAATCAAAAAAATGTAATTTATTAAAAGGTTAGCCATTGGTTAGCCTTCTTTTTTTGTTCAATTGCCCTAAAAAAAGGCTCAACGTAAGGGTAAAAAAAAACATTGAAACCGCCTTCGAATGGGTCGTTGGCAAGTTGCAATGTTTTTCTGGGGTTTTGATTAGAAGCGACGCACTTTTTGGGTGCGGTCTTGCTCTCAAAAATTATAGACAGAGACAAAAATTATTTTTTCTTGTGTCTATTTTTTCTCAAACGTTTTTTGCGTTTGTGGGTTGCCATTTTATGGCGTTTACGTTTTTTTCCGCAGGGCATATTTTTAAGTATTAATGGTTGATATTAGTAGTTTGGTAAAGATTTTACGGTTTGATTGCACGAAACCAAATCAATCGACGTTGGTTTTTATTTGTTTGATAAACGCTTCTATCTGTTGGATAACAAGCGGGTCTTTAATCATGGCTTTGTATTGCTCTAGCGTTTTTATGGCTTCGTTGGTTTGCCCGCTTTGGTAGTAAGACTCACCAAGCCCCAAGTAGGCATCGGGAAAAGCGGGATACCACTCCACGATGTTTTTAAATCGAGCCACCGCTTTGTCGTGTTGGTTTGAGCGGATAGCAAGTTGTCCCAGATAGTAGTTTGCCGAGAGGTGTTTTGGCTCTTTGTCCACGATAGACAGGAGCGTTTGCACGCCTTGCATGGGTTGTGCGGTACCGACGGTGATGGCGTTTGCCAAGTCTGCCTTTAGGTTATTGTCGTCGGGCTGCAGCGTACTGGCTTTTTGCATGGTAAAGATGGCTTTTTCGAAGAGTCTACTTTTTTGGCTGGTGTCGGTTTCCATGTCGGCTGCTGCCAAAAATCGTGTACCTGCTTTGGACCAATATTGGGCTGAGTCGGGTTCTAAGTTGGCGATTTTTTCGAGATAGATTGCCGAGAGTTCAAAGTTTGTTTCGTGCTGCCAAAAATCTGCTATGCGTTCTGTACCAATAATTTTGCTAGATTTGGTCTGGACTGCCGCCAAGGCTTTTTCGAGCAAGTCGATTTCTTTTTTTGCTGGCTCGTTTAGTCTTTCTTTGGCTTGTTTAACCAGTGTGTTCTCGTCGCCACTCACATTTTTCTGTTTGTTTTGTTGGGTGGTAATATCTTTTTTGTTGATACTTTTATTGTTTCGTTCGGCGAAAAAATAAATGACGATACCCAATAATAAACAAAGCACGAGTGCAGCAAGTTGATTTTTATACATTTTTATTTGTTCTAATGTTTAGGTTGAAACAAATATTGTGGTGTTAATGTTCCCAACTACAAAAATATAACTGTTGGTATAACAATTAGTTAGCCTCAATAAGCACTTTTTTCTTCACTTCATCGGTAAATTCTTTTGAAGGTTTAAAACTTGGTACGTAGTGGGCTGGCACAACGATAGATGTTTGCTCTGTGATGTTGCGAGCCACTTTTGAAGCCCGTTTTTTTAATACAAAGCTGCCAAAGCCTCTCATGTAGATGTTTTCACCATCAGCCATTGCACCTTTTATGGACTCAAAAAAAGACTCTAATATTTGTTGAACATCAACCTTTTCGCATCCTGTCTGTCGGGTAATTTTAGTTACTATTTCTGCCTTTGTCATCTGTATATTTTTTTTTAAGGTTACTTCGCTGCCGTGGGATAGGGTCAGAAAACCTCACATTTCTTAGTTCAAAGCAAGGTTTTCTGTCTATCATTTGTTATCTTAAATTTATCAATTTTATTCGCTGTCTTTGTTCGCTTTATCCATTTCTATTTTCATATTTGCCAAGGCAGACATGTCACCAAGTGTATCGGCTACATCGTCGTTGTTGGTTTTAGACACATATTCGGCTACCGATTCTTCTTCGGTATCTTTGGCGCCGTCTTTCCACGTCCGCAGGTGTGAAGCCACAATACGTTGGGTGTCTTTGTTAAACTCAATGATTTTTACGTTGAGTTCTTCGCCTTCTTTCGCCATTTTGCCGTCTTCTTTGGTCAATTGCTTTTTGGGTACAAAACCCTCTATGCCGTGTGTTCCAAAGC
>JAYWHZ010000255.1:0-2693 GCA_043777395.1 Bacteroidota bacterium | reverse complement strand
AACTGATGGCTTGCCAGACCCGAAAAATGATTGTTGTACATGACCACAAGTTGCCTGTCGTTGTAGTTGCTTGCCAAGCCCGCTGGGTTATAAAAAGTAGATGTGGCATCGTCGATAGAAGCCACAACGGCATTGCCCATGGCTACGTTTCTTGCCCCAACGCCGAGCGACAAAAATTCGTTGCTGTATTTGAGTGCTTGCCTCGATTGGGCATGGGTTTTAGATGCAGAGTTGCTGAGTGTTAAAATTAAAAGTGATATAAAAATGGTGTGTTTTTTCATTTGATTTCCGTTTGGCAAAGTAACAGGTTTTTGGGCATTGAGAATGTACATTTTTGTTTAAATAACACACATCGTAAGAATTTTAGGAATTATCTAATTTTTTATTTTTTGTTTATCGGCAAACAATAATTACCTTTGAAGCAACGTCATTAGGTGTTAAAATATTGTTTGGATTAATTAAAACCATTAGCCAAAAAAAAATAAAACAAAGGCAACATTTCGACACTTTTCAACGACCCTATAACCGTTAGCCCACTTAAAATGGAAAACACCCAATCTGCCCAAGACAATGCCGACTTAGACCTGCTCGCTGCGTGTGGTCAGGGCAAGCGAGATGCCCAGCAGATGCTGTACAGAAAGTATTATGGCGAATTGATGGCGGTTTGTTTGAGGTATATCAATGCCGAAGAAGAAGCCGCCGAAGTGGTAAACGATGCTTTTATGAAGATTTTTGAAGGTCTCAAACGGGAGATACCGCAGATGTTTCGGGCGTGGGCAAGACGCATTGCGGTCAATACGGCGATAGACCATTTTAGGGCAAACAAAAAGCACTACTATGCTATGGATATAGAGCATACAAAAATAGAAGCGACAGCCGAAAGTGCCATCGAAAAACTGTCGGCACGAGAGATTATAGACCTCGTGGCTTCGCTGCCCGACAGCTACCGAACGGTTTTTAACCTGTATGTCATAGAAGGATACGACCACAAAGAGATAGCCACGATGCTTGATATTACGGACGGAACCTCGAGGTCGCACTTGGCAAAGGCAAGGGTAAAATTGCAAAAACTCATTCAAAACCAAACACCACAACACTACAACAATGGATATGTCGGATAATATATTTGATAACCGCATCAAAGCCAAAATAGAGTTTGCACAAACGCCCTTTGAACCTAAAAACTGGGATAAAATGGCGACTCTCCTCGACCAAAAAGATGCCAAACGCAAACCACTTTTCATACTCTCGTGGGGCTGGATAGCTGCCGGTGGCGTGGTGTTGCTGTGTTCTTTGTTGGGCAATATGTTTTGGTTGAATGAAAAATTTGAACGCTCAAACGCAAAAAACTTGGCTAAAAATAAATTAGTACCTGCTCAAACTAAAAAACAAAATGCAAAATCGAACACAACAGACTATAAAAAAGACCAAAAAACACAAAACATTACATCAACAAACGAAGATTTTGATGCCCAAAAGACTGTAAATCTACCTCAAAACAAAAAATTATTGGCAACCAACAAACCAAATACCAACCCAAAAACCAACGCAACAAACGACAAAATACAATCTAAAAACACAAAGGCAAACCAAAAAGACAATTCACAAATACCAAATTCTAATCCAATAAAAAACAACCTCGATGCCCAAAACATCGACACTCAAAATGAACGTGAACCAGCAATAACCAAAAATATTGAAGAAAAAATCATTGCTATCCAGCCAAAATATCTGACAAATATTGCTATCTCGCCACTCAATTTAGCAGCAAAACAAATCGCAAACATCGACTCAGAAAACAATAATCCCAACCCCAAAACAAAACACAAAAACACCAACCACAACGGGTTCGTTGCCTACACAGGCGCCAATATTCAAAGCCAAAGCCTCAAACCAACGCAAACAAACACACACTACGGCATCGGATTGGAACGCAACATCACCCAAAAATCGGCTCTCTTCGTAGGTCTCGGTCTCTACAAACAAACCTACGAAATGGATTTTTCGAGACCCAACGCCAAAACCATCGTCGATGCCCAAAACAACCGCTTGATGTATCAAAAAGTCAGCATTCGAGGCGTAGAAATACCACTCAATTACCGATATTATTGCATCAACAAAACCCATTGGAACACATTTTTGAGCCTCAACCACCAATTCCAATACAGCCATTTTGGGCAGATAGAACAGCGATTTACAGCCGCAAGCGGCAATTTAGCTCCCATCAAAACCGATACCGCAAGCGTCTATTCTGGACATGTGGGCTTCTCCATCGGTCAATCGCTACACACCAAACACGCCGACATAACCCTCGAACCCTACGCTTTTTGGCAAGTCTATGGCAACCTCCCAAAACCCTATACACCAAACTTAGGCATCAGAGCAAGTATCAAAATCAATCAAAAATAACCCTTTCTATTGATTACTAATCCCATTCTCAAAACACCAGATAGCAAAAAATCCTCCAAAGTCGTTGAGACCTCGAAGGATTTTTTAATGTTATAACAAACGACTAAAAAGTTATTCTTTGATGAATTTACCCGTCAAAATCTCGTTTTGTGAATTGGTTGTCTTAATAAAATAAATGCCTTCGTCTAACAAAGAAACATTGATTTGGTGAATCCCTTCGCCCACTGAAAAGTTAGAAAACCGTTGAACAACCTTGCCCAAAACATCGGTTATCTCCAACGTTA
>JAYWHZ010000254.1:0-2694 GCA_043777395.1 Bacteroidota bacterium | reverse complement strand
GTGCCGCACTTCTAAAATGCACTTCTTTGGCACCTGCTTCTTTGATGAGTTTGACGATTTGCTGGCTCGTGGTGCCTCTCACTATCGAGTCATCAACGACAATAACCCTTTTATTTTCTACGATGCTTTTGACCACCGAAAGTTTTAGACGCACCGCTTTTTCTCTCAATTCTTGTGTTGGCTGAATGAATGTTCGACCGATGTATCTGTTTTTTATCAGTCCTCTTTCAAAGGGCAACCCGCTTGCTTTTGCCAAACCCATTGCCACGATAGAACCCGATTCGGGTACGCCAATGACCACATCGGCATCAACGGGAGCATCAGCCCAAAGGCGTTGCCCCATTCGTTTGCGTGCTTCATAGACGCTCACGCCCTCGATGTTGCTATCGGGGCGAGCAAAATAGATGTATTCCATAGAACATTTGGCGGGTTTGGGTTTCAAAAACTGTTGAATAACGATGTCATTTGAATCAATTTTAATGATTTGTCCAGCCTTGATGTCCTTCAAAAAAGTAGCCCCAACGGCATCAAACGCACAGGTTTCGGAGGCTACGACGTATTCGTTTTCATTGGTACGACCCAGACTCAGCGGTCTAAAACCATTGGCATCGACGGCTGCATAGAGGGCATTTTGGGTGAGTATCGCCACAGAAAAAGCACCCGATACTTGCGTGAGGGCATCGATAATCTGCTCCAAATCGGTATCTTTTTTGCTGTGTCTGATGAGATGAACGATGACTTCGGTGTCCGAAGTGGATTGAAAAATAGCCCCTTTGTTTTCGAGTTGAAGGCGTATCTGTTTGGCATTGACCAAGTTACCGTTGTGGGCAATGGCAAAATAACCTTCGTTCGATTGGACTAAAAAAGGCTGTACGTTTGTGGCGTTGTTGGCTCCCGAAGTCGAATATCTGACATGCCCAATGGCATGAATGCCTTGTTGGAGTTGGTCGATTTTTTGAGCCGAGAAGACCTCTGCCACCAAACCCATATCCCGATGTCCCCAAAGTTTTTGGGTATCGGAAACAATAATTCCTGCCCCTTCTTGTCCTCTGTGTTGGAGTGCATTGAGGGCAAAATAGGTCATTTTGGCGGCATTTGGGCTATTGAAAACGCCAAAAACCCCACATTCTTCTTTTAGTTTATCGTCTATGAGTTCTTTAAACATTGTTCGAGAGCGTTTTGATAGGTGGTTTGGAGTTCTGATATTGAAACTTGAAATTTGTGGTTAAAGTTAATCGTTTTGGTATCGTTGATAGCGCCTAAATACTGTATTGGTTCGTGTTTAAATAGTTCCAAAAGTTGTGTTTCGTCTTTGGGGTCAATGGTAATGAGGTATCGGTTTTGAGATTCTGAAAAAAGCCACGTAGTGAGTTCAAGGTTTTGTAAATGAATTAAATCCATGCCAAAATCGGTCTCAAATAGTTTTTCTACCAACGCCACTGCCAGCCCGCCTTCGGCGAGGTCGTGTACCGAGCAAACGATGCCCAACCGAATAGCCGCAATGATTTTTTGGTTGATTGCATGGGCTTTTTCAAGGTTTATTTCGGGACATTTGCCAAAATAGTTGCTTTCTAAGAGTTTTTGAAGCTCAGAACCACCAAATTCGGCTTTGGTATCGCCAATAAGATACATTTTATCTCCCAAATTTTTCACTTTTTGGGTCGTAATGTGTTTTAGGTCATCAATAAGTCCAACCATACCAATGATTGGTGTGGGAAAAACGGCTCCTTGCATGCTTCGTTCGTTATAAAGGCTCACATTGCCACCAACCACAGGAACTTCAAATACCTTGCAAGCCTCGGCAATACCCTCGATAGACTGCTCCAACTGCCAAAAAATTTCAGGATTTTCGGGGTTTCCATAATTCAAACCGTCGGTCAAACCAATGGGAATAGCACCGCTCGCCACGATGTTTCTCACCGCTTCGGCAACGGCTATCTGCCCGCCCGTGTGTGGATTGAGATACACATACCGGGCGTTGCCATCGACGGTTATGGCAATGGCTTGCTTGGTATTTCTGATGCGGATAACGGCAGCATCGCTTTGCCCAGAAGCGGCGATGGTGTTGGTTTGCACCATATAGTCGTATTGTTCAAACACATATTTTTTGCTTGCTATCGTGGGCGAAGCCATTATTTTATGAAACAATTCTTCGATATTTTGCCCTTTTAAGTCAGGAATGTAGTTGATGGCTTGATTTTGGAGAAACAATCCGGGTATTTTGGTGTCTCGGTCGTATATCGGAGCGTCTTGGGTTAAGGCATGGACGGGCATCTGGGCAATGGTTTCGCCTTTTTGAGTCAGTCGCAGGATTTTTTGTTCGATGATGGTTCCTATTGTGGTGGCGTACAAATCCCATCGGTGAAAGATGGCTTGTATCTGGCTTTCGTAGCCTTTTTCGACAATGAGTAGCATGCGTTCTTGCGACTCGGAGAGCATGATTTCGTAGGGTGTCATGTTGGTTTCTCTTTGCGGCACAAGGTCTAAGTTGAGTTCTATGCCTACATTTCCCTTCGATGCCATTTCTGCCAAAGAGCAGGTCAATCCAGCCGCTCCCATATCCTGAATACCGATGAGTTTGGGGTGATTGATGACTTCGAGGCAGGCTTCTATCAAGAGTTTTTCCATAAAAGGGTCGCCCACTTGTACCGATGGTCTTTTTTGTTCGCTTTTTTCAGAGAGTTCTTCGGAGGC
>JAYWHZ010000253.1:0-2698 GCA_043777395.1 Bacteroidota bacterium | reverse complement strand
CACCTTGGCAAGGTGGTGCTCTACCAACTGAGCTACTTCTGCATTGATTTGAAAGAACTTGCTTGTAATTGCGAGTGCAAAGGTACGACTTATTTTTTGTTTTCCAAATTATTTTGCGATTATTTTTATTTTTATTTAGTGTTTATTTTTATTTTTATTTTAAGTTATTGATTATATGGTATTTATACATTTTTATTTTTTATCTTATTTTAAGTATGCCGAAATCTTTATTTGAGCTGGCGAATATTCCGAGTCCGTTTGTGATGTTGTTGTAGATGATTGTGGGTTGTGAGAATGGGTCTTCGTCTGAGGATTGTTGTTGTTGTTGTGAGGTTTGTTCATAGAAATAGTTTGCTTTTGAGTGCGTGACGAGTACTGCTGAGATTTCTGTTATTTGCTGACTGTATATTGGCACTGCGATGCGTATTTTTTTGGTTTGGTTTTTAAAGAGTGCGTCGGTGAAATAGCAATTGTCGTAAAATTCTACGCCAAATGGCGAGCCTTGTGTGCCGCCGAATGGGTCTTGCTGATCGTTTTCTTTGAGTGATAGGTCGTTTGAGAAAAACCCTCCGTTGTTAAATACTATTAAGGAGTAGTAGTTGTCTTGGTTTTGTGGGTCTTGAAATTCGATGTCGAAGATGTAGTATTTTTGGAAGTTGTATGTGGCACTGTCGATGATTGTGGCGTTTTTGATTTCGACTTCGGGCGGCACGGTTTCGGTTGCTGTTACGGCTGGATAGCCTTCTTTTGAGGCTTCGATGGTGTAGGTTTCGCCTGCTTCGGGCAGGTTTTGGAACGAGGAATATGCGTAGGCGTATAGGTATGTGGTTGTTCCGTTTTGGTTTCTGATGCGTAGGGTGTCAGTGTCTATTTGCCAATCCATGTTTTGGAGTATGGTATTGCCTTTTTTTAGGGTTATGTTGATGTCTCGGAGCGATTGGGGTTGTAGTTTTCCGAGCGACGGCACGCTGTTGCTAAATCTTATTTGCCAAACTGAATTTTTTCCAAGCTGGCAGTTGAGGACGAGTTTTTGGGGTATTTTGGGCAATTTTAGTGGCACAACGAGTTCGCAGCTGTTTATAATTGGCATTGTGGCGAATAAAAGTATTGCAAAGCAACTATTTTTGAAATATTGTTTCATGTTATTATGTATTAGAAAGATTGTTTTTTGGTTAATGGATTTAAAATTTGAATGAATAGCTGATAGATGGGACAATTGGAAACAGGCTAAACTGCGAGGCAACTCTTGTTTCTTCGACTTGTCCTGTTGCTGGGTTTTGTGCATATTGGCTGCTTACTTGTATAAAAAAAGGGTTTCGGCGGTTGTAGGCATTGTAAACGCTAAGATTCCAGATGCCTTGGTGTCGTTTTTTTTGTTTGGTGTAGCTCACGCCCACATCAAATCGGTGGTAAGCATTCATTCGGAAGCTGTTTCTTTCGCCAAAGCTTTGGAGTTGTCCGCCAAAGAAATTGTATTGACCGCCTGGTGTGTTCATTCCGTTGTAGAGTTCGAGTGGAAAGCTCACGGCGTTTCCCGTGCCATAGACCCAAGTTGAGGAGAGTTGCCATTTTTTATTAAATTCATGCGACACCACAATCGATATGTCGTGCCGTCTATCGTATCGGTAGGGAAATTTTTTGCCATAGTTGATGTCTGTTCCTTCAAACTGTCGGTCGGTTTTAGCGAGTGTGTAGCCTATCCAGCCGGTGGTTTTGCCCGATTTTTTTTGTATAAACAGTTCCACGCCTCTTGCCCAGCCTTTGCCGTTGCTTTCTACTTTGTTTTCCCAGTTTGATGAACCCAAAAAGCTTGCTCCATTTTTATATTCTATCAAGCCGTCCATGGTTTTATAATAGGCTTCTACAGAGACCTCAAACTGGTCGTTGAGCAATGTTTTTGCCAATCCGAGTGCTATCTGTTGGCTTCGTTGGGGTTTGATTTTGTCGGTTGCGGGCAGCCAAAGGTCTGTTGGGAGGCTCACGCCGCTGTTGCTTAGCAGGTGAATGTATTGCTGCATGGTGGCAAAACTGCCTTTGAGGGCAATGTTGTAGGGCAATAGATAGCGGACGGCAATGCGGGGCTGCGGCAGCCAATAAAATGAATTTTTGACCCAAAAAGCCGATGTATGCAAGCCAACGTTGGCAATCAGTCGGTTGTTTATCTTCCATTCGTCTTCGATGTAGATGAAGGCTTCGGTGGCAAAAATGTTGGGCGATGGATTTATTTTGATGTTGCTGTCGGTTTGGTTGTCTTTTATTTTTAATTGAATGGCTTCGGGACTAAACTTATGCCTGATAGCCGACACACCATATTTGACCAGATGGTTGGGCGATGGCATGTAGTCAAAATCCCATTTCAAAGCAAAATCCTTGATACCCGACGTGAAGTTCAGTTTAAATTCATCGGTGGTTGGCGGCACTGCAAACAGTTGTTTGGTGCTTTGTTCGGCACTCACATTAAAGTTATAATCTGTAAAGGTCAGCGTTAGGTTACTAAATAGTTTTGAGGATATTTCGCTGTTCCAGCGGAGTGCCGAGGTGATGTTGCCCCAGCCGATGCCTGCTTGGAAGGTGCTTTTTTCAAAATCGTCGATTTGCGATTGCCGCACATAAAACTTATCTCTTCCGCCGTAGGCACTCAGATAGAGTCGGTTTTTATCGTTTATCTTGTGGTTAATTTTGCCATTGAGGTCATAAA
>JAYWHZ010000252.1:0-2713 GCA_043777395.1 Bacteroidota bacterium | reverse complement strand
GTATAAACAGATTATTGCCTACAAAAGCAATTCTATTCATCAGCGGTGAGGTATGCGGTATAAGCCGATTGAGTGCCAAACCTGCCAAAAATGCTCCAATGATAGGCTCTACACCTGCTAATTTGGATAAAAAACCCGCCGTAAAGACCAATGCCAACACAAAAACATATTGAGAACCGCCTTCGGTGGGCAAGTTTTTGAAAAACCAACGTGCCAGCATAGGGAAAACTATCAAGACAATGAGCGAAAAAATAGTCAGAGAGATGCCAAGTTGTATCCAAAAAGCAGCATCTAAACGTCCCGTTTGCGAAGCCGAGATAATTGCCAGAACCAAAAGCACCAAAGTATCCGTAATGATGGTGCCGCCGATAGCCACATTGACGGGTTCGCTTTTGGTGATACCCAAGCGGCTCGCTATCGGATACGAAACCAGTGTGTGAGACGAAAACATACTGGCAAGCAGCATACTCGCCACCGCACCATAACCCAACACATAATAGGACACCGAAGTACCCAAACTAAAAGGTATCGCAAACGTGAGCATCCCAAACACAATACTCCGATTGCCGCTCTTCTTAAAATCTTTTAGGTTCATATCCAAACCCGCCAAAAACATGATGTAGAGCAAGCCAATGGTAGCAAACAACTTGATGCTGGCATCTTGCTGCAAGATATTGAACCCTTTGGGACCCAAACAAACACCCGCAATGATAAGACCCACAATGCTCGGTATGCGTACTTTTTTGAGCACGATAGGTGCCAGTAAAATGATAAACAACACCAAAGCAAAAATCAAAACGGGGTCTTGCAATGGCAAACTCAAATCAACATAAATAAACAGTTTTAGCATCGATAAAAAAAATTAATGACCAAGCATGTGCTTTGAATCAACCATAAACCAAAGGTAACACAAAATTTTAATTCGGGTTTTGAATTAAACTATTCTATTTAAAAATAAAAATATTACTTTTGCCCAACTATACTATTATCAATCAAACACACTTTTTATCCTCGATGACCAAAAAATTAGAGACCAAACCCTCATTTATACGCCAAGCAAAAGACAAGCTCATCTTTCAACTATCGCCCTACTTTTATCCGCAATACAACTATTCTCGAAAGATAAACCGCTTTCTCAAAGCACAAAAACGCCCGCTGACCATCATCGATGCAGGCTGTGGCTGGGGCGAAACAAGTGCCAATTTTGCCAAAATACCCTTAGCCAACGTCTATGGCTACGAACTCGATGCCGACTGCATCGAAAGAGCCAAACAAAATTTTCGACACATCGACAATCTAAGCTTTGAAGTCAAAGACATTCATCAAATACTGCCCACGCCCTACCCTTTCGACGTGTTTTGTATGGTCTGCGTGATGACCGTCATCACCAATCAAGACCAACTGCTCCAACAAATACACCACGCCATGCCTCCCGACGCTTGGCTCATCGTCGTCAATCCAAACCCTGATACCAAAGACTATAAGGTTTTTCAATCGCTGGATAATGACAGCACCAATAAATTTGAGATACGCCCACAAGACTACGAAACATATTTTGGGCAACGGGGTTTTGAACTTATTAAGATAGAAGCCACAGGCTACGTCAGAAGAGCCGGAAGAGCCGAAGAGCGTTTCCTAAAAATTGCTTTGCCGTTTTATCTCCATGCCCAAGATTTTATCTACAAACGCTTGGGTCTGGGCAAACCCATTTGCCATATTGGCTACTTTAAGAAAAAACAAACGCAATAAAAACGCCTTTGCATCAATAAAAAAAACCATAGATTTTTTAAGGTCTATGGGTTTTTTGTGTGTTTATCAATTTAATGACTTGATAGCCAGACTGTTGGCAATAAAATTACTTGGTAGCAACGCTAAACTCAATCTGAAATTTGTTGTCGATGGCTTTGTCGCCCAGCGAATCGAAGAACGACGACGAGCCGTATTTGATGTCGTATTGCGTGCGGTCGATGTCCATTTTTGCCGATGCAGTGGTGTTGCCGTCTTTGTCTATATTGACCATAGCTGGAAAAACGACTTGCTTGGTGATGCCCTTGATGGTCAAATCGGCGGTGAGGCGATAGTTGGCATCGGTGGCTTTTTTGGTTTTTACTTTTTCAATTTTTACGAGTTTGAAAGCTGCCGTTGGGTATTTTTCGGTGCTAAAAAAGTCTTCGCCTTTGAGGTGTCCGACCAATTTTCCGTTCCATTCGGCTTCTTTGATGTCTGTACAAACGATGGTTGTCATGTCCATTGTGAGGTCTGCTGCGGTCAGTTTGCCGTCTTTGGTGGTGATGGTGCCGTTTTTGATGGCTACGTTGCCGTCGTGCTTGCCCGTTACTTTTGATGCTTTCCAGATGACGTTGCTTTTATCAACGTCAATGTTTTTGGCGTTGGCTTGGGCTTTTGAGGCTTTGGGTTCGTTGTTTGCAAATGCCATTGAGGCAACGAATAGCAGGGCAAAAAGGGAAAAAATAATCTTTTTCATTTTTAATTTTTTTGATTGATTAAATAAGATTTTGGATAATGGTTGATAATGATTAATCAATGTTACAACATCGACCTTAGACCTAACAACAGCCCATCAAAAACAGTTCCAATGGTTTAATATTTTATTTTATTAAAAAGAAAAGTGTTTGTAGGTATCAATATTGTTTGTATCTTTGTGTTTCGCTTTTTGCGAATTTCAAAAATACTTAACCTTAAAACATTAAAA
>JAYWHZ010000251.1:0-2715 GCA_043777395.1 Bacteroidota bacterium | reverse complement strand
TTGAGCCGAAGCATAAAAGCCCGGCGCCAGAGCAAGCGTGGGCGTGGGGGCATAGCCCAAGTAGCAAGTGCCGCTGTTGGCGGCGTTGGGCGTGCGCACCGTGGCGTGGCACCACGCTCCGCCATCGGGTATGCGGCTGCGCACGTGGCTTATTTGCACGCTGCCTATGGTCAGGCTATCTTGTATGATGTTTGTGCTGTTCCAAAGCACCACTTTTTCATTGAGGTCTAATGCAAAATTGGTGTGGAGGTTGGGTGTGGTTCTGTTTTTGCCCGAGCAAAACACCAGTTGCCTGCCGCCAGCGGATATGCTTACATTTGGCAAAGTCCATTTGGGCGTGTTGCCGTCGCTGAGTTTCCAGCCTGCAAGGTTGGTGGCAGTAGTGCCTGCGTTATACAGTTCTATCCAATCGCTATAATCGCCGTTTTCGTCGGCAATGATATTTTCGTTGATGGGGTCTATTTCATTGATGCGAATTTGGGCGTGCGTGATAACACTGCTTAACAATAATAAATAAAAAAATAGAATACACTTTTTCATCGTGATATGATTTTTGGTTTTGAAAATTGTTTTTTGTTTGTAAAATTTTATGGCAACTGCTCACCGACCGTAAAGGTATTGGAAAATGTGCCGTTGCCCGGATGCCCCAATACACTGCTCGAAATAACATTGACATCAGTCCCCACTCCCGAATAAACAACCCGTCCATCTATATTCAAGTCCGACCTATGATAGCCCGTTACCACAAAAGTATTGGAAAAACCTACATTGCCCGACGCTCCGAGAACCGTCGCCGAAATAGCATTCACATCAGTACCAGTGCCGCTATATTTTATCACTTTATTGCTGGCTCCCAACGAAATGCCATCGCCTGCCCACAGCACACGCCTGCCCACCACCGTCTTTGTGGCGTGGGTGCCGTGCAAAGTGGTTAGCGTAGAACTAAAATCTATCGCCGAAGCCACAGCACTCAACGACAATGTACTCACCGTCATTACGCCCAAATGGTTGCGGTGCCTGATGGCTACAAAATAATTGCCCGCTGAGGTATTGCTAAATTTTACGGCACTCACACCGTCCACGTCCACCACGTCGCCGTCGGATTGTAGCAACGCCGCACGGCGTTTTATCACCGCACTGGCAGTGTTTGTACTCCGCAACTCCACCACCACCCAATCCACAATGGCATTATTGCCCGTGATGCCAAGCACCACTGCCGTGGTGGTTTCGCCATTGCACGCCAAACCCATCGAGGTATAAGGTTCGGTGAGTGGAAATGTGGCAAGGGTACGCAAATTATCACGCATCAAACCCGTGCTGCTCACATAGCAGCCGCCCAACAGCATTTTGATGTTGAGTACCACGCTTTGCTCCACATTGGTAGCACCGGGCGTGCCACCCAAACCATAACTTGCCTCCCAATTGGTTGCTACGCCGTTATCCAAATTGATATTCGGCATTTTTAACGACAAACTATAACCCAACCCATCGGGCGAAGTTGCCCACGGGGCTGCATCATCAAACGTCAAACTATCTACCACACAACCCGTTTGGTTTCTTAGTGTTAGGCGTTCGCCGCCGTTGTTCAATCCAAATTCTATATTGGCACGCACGTAATTTGTTACCGTTGGGTAAGATAACTTAAACTTAGCGGTATCTTCGCAGAGTATCAGATAGCCGTTGGGTTGTAGGGCAATGTTGGGCAATACAAACGTATTGGCATCATCTTGAAAAGCCCAATTTTGCAGATTGACCACTATCGGTGTGCCGTTGTAGAGTTCTACCCAATCGCCGCTATTGAACGTTGATGGTGCAGCGGGCGAATTATACATTATTTCGTTGATGATGATGTTTAAGGGCGTGGCATTACCGCACAAACTGGTGCTCATCGTGGCTTTGAGTTCGGCATTCATACTCAAATCCGAACTGCCTGCACTGCCCTGGTGTACTTCTATTGCCAATACATTGGTGCCATTGATTAATAAATTTGCAGGAATATTGGTATAGGTCGTTGTCGCATCTTCCAACGAACCACTGGCAAAAGTGCCGTGTGCTACCGCTCCTGAGGGCATATTGTAGCGGGCTATCTCGGTGCCGTTGAGGTATGCCACGGCTCCATCGTCTATTTCCATATTGAGTTCTAAGGCTGAAATACTCGAGGCAGAGGTGATGTTGAATGTTTTTCTAAAATAAGTGGTTGTGTGTTTGTTTGATGGGTCGGCACCAAAACTCACGATGGTGGCTTCGTCGCCGTCGCCGTAGCCCAGTTCGGCATTGCCCGCAGCCCAAGCGGGGTTTTGGATGGCGGCGGTTTTCCAAGTTGGGTTGATGGCGTTTTGGTCGCTGTTGTTGTCTTTGTATTGCCAATTGCCACCATAAGGTATCAACACCGTCGTACCCGTGCCTGTGATATACGCTATATCTGTGTGCGTATCCACAAAGCCTTGATTATCCGTAATGGTAAGAGTGATAATGTAAGTTCCTGTACTGACGTAGGTGTGAGTTGCCATCAATCCACTGCCATTGGTAGTGCCGTCGCCCCAATTCCAGACATAACCCACGATGGTGTTGCCACCATAGGCAACAGAACTACTGGCATCAAAACCCACCGAGGTGTTGGTGGTTGATATTTGGGGGTTGATGGTAAAATCTGCCACAGGCACTGCCCCTGCTTGTATGGTTTGCTGGTGGGTATCGATGTAGCCGTCGGTGTCG
>JAYWHZ010000250.1:0-9328 GCA_043777395.1 Bacteroidota bacterium | reverse complement strand
AATGGGGTGAGATTTTTTTCGTCGAAGTCCCACGTTGTACCTGCAAAATCGTAGAGCAATTGGGTTAGGTTGATGTTGTCGCCGCCTTGCTTCCAATGCCAAAGCATCGTAAAATCAATGTTTTTGGCAATGGTAATGGTGTTGAGCCAAGACATTTGGAATTTGGGGATAGAAGTGCCCACGATAGCCAATCCGTTGCCTTTGATGCCGTCGTTTTGTTCGATGCTTGCATCTAATGTGCGACCTACGATGCTACCAACAGCAAAGCCTGTATCGATGAGAAATGTACCGAAAGACGTACCGAAACTACCTTGTGTAAATTGTGGCACGTTGAGTTCAACCATTTTGTTGTTTACAGTCCAGAAGTTGAGGTTCACGTCCCAGTTCAATAATTTTGTATTGGCAATGTTTGCTCTGAGTCCGAGTTCTATGCCTTTATTAACCAATTTTCCGCCATTGACCACTTGTGAGCTGAATCCTGTCGAAGGGGGTAGTTGGGCTGTTAGCAAAAAGTCTGTAACGGTTTTGTTGAACACGGTAAAGTCTAAACTGATTTTGTTGTTGAATAAACCCAAATCCAAGCCGCCTTCGATTTCTGATGCTCTTTCGGGACGCACGTCGCCGTTGCCCAAGGCTGTGCTGATGCCCAAGCCTAAGTCGCCTGAAATAATTTGGCTGCCAAAGACCGTAAATTGTGGCTGTTGCAAAGACACCGAGCCCGGTTGAGGAATACCGCCCGACTGTCCGTAGGCTACACGAGCCTTCAATTGACTGATGATTTTGTTGTCTTTTAAGAAATCGAACCCACTCAAATTGACGGCTAAGCTTGCTTTTGGGAAGAAGAACAGTTTGTTTGCTAAGTTATTTCCAAACAAGGTTGATTTATCGGCACGAATACCCAAAGTTGCGATGTATTTGTCGTCGTAGTTGGCTTCTTGTTGTGCCACAAAGCCGATGTCTGTTGAGGTTACTGACCGATTGTTGACTGCACTTATTGTGCCTTGCTCTAAGTTTGTTTGACCTCCAACGAGTTTGGTTGCGGTTACTAGGTTGTAGCTTCTCGATATATCGTAGCGTGCGACGCCGAGGCTTGTGTTGAGGTCGAGTTTGTCTGCTTTTTTATTAAACAACAAGAAAGCGGAGGTGTTGGCAGTTAGGGAATTGGTGTTTCCGACAACATATTTGCCAAAGGTAGCTGCTGGACCTGCTTTTTCAAATTGCATAAACTCGGGAGAGTGTATGGTCGATTGACTGGCGTAGTTGTCCACACCTGCACTGACACGGAGTTTGAGGTAAGAGTCGTCTGTTTTGAGGAGCGTGTAGTTTGCTGTTCCACCACCTACGAAGCGGTTGGTTTTTTCTAAGTTTCTGAAATGGCGAACGGTTTGTAGGACGTTTGAGCCAGCCAATCCGTCGGGATAGATACCTTGGGCGTTTGGCGAGAGGTCTTCGAATGGGTAGGTAGCCGATACGGCAACAGATAGCGATACATTTACGTTGTCGTTGCCTGTTACCGAGCGGCTGTTTGATGAGTTTGTAAACATGGTATTGACCGAAACGTCGAGTTTGTCGTTGATTTTGTGGTCGATGTTTAGACGCAAGCTGTTTCTATTGAAGCCAGTAAACTTGACGATGCCGTCTTCTTTGCGTGTGTTTCCAGAGATATAGAATTGGGTTTTGTCGTTGCCACTCGATACGTTCACGCCTGTATTTCTGATGAAGCCTTTGTTTCCGAATGTTTCCATTTCGTAGTCTCGGTTTTTGTTGGTTGCGGCACGCCAGACGGCATCTTGCCCTACGGAGGCGGCTTTGGCTTCGGTGTCGAAGTTGCGAAGTCCGAGTGGGTTTAGGATGCTTGCTTGCCCCAAGTCTTGGGTGATGCTGACTTTTGTTTTGCCTGCTTTGCCTTTTTTGGTGGTGATGAGTACCACACCGGCATTGGCACGGGTGCCATAGATAGCGGCGGCAGAGGGTCCTTTTAGGATTTCGATGCGTTCGATGTCGTCGGGGTTGAGGTCAGCCATACGGTTTGCGGGGTTGTCTTGGTTTGAGGGACCAGTGCCACGTCCGGCTTGCGACACGATGTTTACGCCGCCAGAGGTTGCCGAGTTGTCCATATAAACACCGTCGATGATGTAGAGTGGTTCGGTTGAGCCGTTGATGGTTGATACGCCACGGAGTTTGACGGAGATGCCGCCGCCCGGTGCGCCCGAGTTTGCAACGATGTTGGCACCCGAGAATTTGCCGTACAAGGCACCATCGACGGTTTGTACGGTGGTGGTGCCGGTGAGTTCTTTTGAGGAGACTGTGCCGACGGCGTTGGCGAGGTTTTTGCGTGCGGTTGTGGTTGCAAAACCCGAGATGACGATTTCATCAATGTTGCTTGCTGAGTTCAGTAGCACCACATCGACCATTGCAGCGGCTTTGGCAACTGCTTTTTCTGTTTTGGCGTATCCGACGGAGGAGAACACCAAGCGTCCTGATTCGTTTGGTACATTAACGGCGTAGCCACCTTTTGCATCTGTGATTGTGCCGAAGGTTGTTCCTTTGACGATGACCGAGACTCCTTCGAGTGCTTTTCCTGCACCGTCTTTTACTGTACCAGAGGCGGTAAATTGTGCTATGGCGACGTTGCACAGGAGTGCTAATGCGACCAACACACCGCCAAATTTGTTTAGAGACAAATTCATAAGTTTGTTTTTGAGATTTAAAATGTAAAAGATGATTGTGTATTTTGGTTTATTGTATTAGTATTGGTTTTATTTTGATGGATTTGGTGTGTGATTTTGGTTTGTGGGCAATTATTTTTTTGATTTAGATAAGGAAACGAAGTGCAAAGTAGTGTAATGTTTTATAAAAGGGTGAATATTTTTAATAATTTTAATAATTTTAATAATTTTTGTTTTGTTTGAGTTGATTGTTGTTGTTGGGGGTGATTTTTTGGTTTTAGTTTTTAAAATATTTGAGCGATAGGATTGTTACGTCGTCGGCAAAATCGGTGTTGCCGTCTTGGTAGTCTATCATTGATTGTACGAGTTTTTGGTTAAATTGGTTTATGGGCAATCGGTTGTTGGCGTGTGCAAATTGGCTTAGTGCTTCGGTGTCGAATTCTTGGTTTTGTTTGTTTTTTATTTCGGAGAGTCCGTCGGTAAAGATGAGCAGCAGTGCGTCGTTTTCGAGTTGGGCGGTGCCTGTGTTGATAAATGGCAGGTGGTCTAATATACCCAATAGCGGCGAGCCTGTTTTTAGAAATTCTATGGTTTCGTTTTGGTATAGTAGCGGCGGCGTGTGTCCAGCGTTTATGTAGGTTAGTGTGCCTGTTTGGGTGTTGAGTTTAGCAATAAATAGGGTTACAAATCGGTCGGCACGGGTGTTTAGTATGGTTTTTTTATTAATTTGTGTAACGATTTGGGTCAAGTCGTCGGTTTCTTGCATCATAAATCGCAAGTTTGCTTGTAGGTTTGCCATCAGTAGTGCTGCCGATATGCCTTTTCCCGTTACGTCTGCTACGCAGAATATCCATTCGGTTTCAGATATTTGCTGGCAGTCGTAGTAGTCTCCGCCTACGGTTCGGTTTGGAATATAGACCGCCGATGCTTTGAGGGCTGCGGTGTCGGGGAGGTTTTCGGGTACAAGCATTGTCTGGATGCGTTTGGCGAGTTGGAGGTCGTTTTTGAGTTTTTCTTGTTCTATGGCGGCATCAAAAAACTTTCTGTTTTCGTTGGCAATAACTAATATGTTGGTCAAGGCTTGCATAAAATCGACCATTTCTTTGATGGTGTTGCCGTCTGCCCATTGTAGTTTGCCGATGAGGACATAAGCCAATGCTTTTTTATCGTTTATGACGGGTATGATGTGCGAAAACTCTTTAAAATCGGTTTGTACTGTGGGTTCTAAAACGGTATTTTGGGTGATGTGTTTAAAGCGTAGGTCTATGTTTTTGGGATATTGGCGATAATTTTCTTGCGAGCAAGCAGCCACTTCCCATTCGTTTTGGGTATCACGCATGAGGAGCAAAAACAGCCCCACGCCGAGCTCCTTGGCAATGACATATTGGTAGATATTGAGCAGCGACTGGTGCGAAAAATTGAGGTTGATGGCTTGTGTGAGTTGCAAAACCAAGTCGAGTTTTTTTTGTTGCAGGGTCAAGCGTTTTTCCAAATCTGATGTATTCATCGGCGAGGCATTGGTTTTTTAGGCGTTGTGGTGTCAATGGCAGTTACAAACTTAATCTAAATTGATGTATTGAGCCTATTAATCTTAAAAAATTGTTTGTATATCAGGTAGAAACACGCCAAAAGCCCTTTTTACATTTATACTCTTGGCGTGTTTGGCAATCGCAAGCGTCTGTTTTTTGTCTTGTTTTAGATTATATTTTGCCTCGACGAATGATTTTTGCTTGCGATTTGGATTTTTGCCCTTTAATTCTTTTTCCAATCGATTAATGATTAAAAAACCTTTACCTTTGCAGGTATGAAACACCTATCATTAGTTGCCCTTTTTTTATTTGTTTTTACTCTGAATGGTTTGGGTCAGTTTGCCGAAAAATCCATCAAAGTCGGTAATATTGGCTTCAACATCACCAACGCAGGCACCATCGGTCGCCCAAACGTACGCAACGACCCGCAAGGCAACCCCTCAATGGAATATCCCATCAACTCGGGCATCGAGCATCTGTTTGAGGCTGGCTTGTGGATTGGCGCTCAGGTTGGCGGACAAATTGCCGTTTCCACAGGTTCATTAGACGATGCCTCGGGCTACGCCACAGGCAAAGCAGGCTTTGAATTTTCGCCCCGAATAGGCAGCCCGACACTCGAAAAATCGTCGCTCACAAGCAATGCCAATTTTTCGACATCAGCCATCGCCCATCAGCAACTCGAACTCAACTTTACCGACGAATACACCATCGTGCCAAACACCACGCAGCCAATCGTCGATCATTTAATTCCACTCAAAGCAAACATAAAACTCGAAACCTATGCTTGGAACTATTCGTTTGCCGATTTTTTTGTTATCCTAAATTATGAAATCACCAACAACTCCAACACCAACTGGGATAGCGTTTATTGTGGCATTTGGAGCGATTTGGTCGTCCGCAACGTCAATGTAACGACCGACAGAGGTGCGGCTTTTTTCTCAAAAGGAGCAATGGGTTATGTCGATAGCCTCCAAACCATCTACGCCTACGACGTGGCTGGCGAGCCGCTCTTTACGCAGTCTTATGGCTCAATACAGTTTTTGGGTGCCGAATGGCGAGGCAAATATTTTCACCCCAATAATAGAAATACCTTCATACAGCAAGGTTTGCCAGCTCCAAAAGTTTTTCCACAATATTGGTCCTACAACGTCGGCGCACCCACAGCAGACCTCCAACGCTACAACCGCATGAAAACGCAAGCCACCTTTGACGCTTCGCTTTATGGGGGTTCAAATCGGGTGCAACTCCTTTCGGCAGGTCCATTTGTACAGATAGCAGCAAGCGAAAAAATAAACCTCGTCTTTGCTTTCCTTTGTGCCAAACAACGCCCCGACAACTCGAACCCACAAACCAAAGACACACCAAACGCCCGAAAAGAACTCCTCGAACACCTGAGCATCTCCAAAAGAACCTACGTGGGCGAAGACCTCAACGAAAACGGAACCTTAGAACCCAACGAAGACCTCAACGACAACAACCGACTCGACAGATACATACTGCCCGAACCACCTGCTACGCCAACCACCAAAATCGTAGCCGAATCGAATAAAGTAACCATCTATTGGGACCAAAAAGCCGAGCTATCCAGAGACCCAATATCCAAAAAAATAGACTTCGAGGGCTATCGAGTCTACAAAAGCAACATCGGAGACGACCTGGGCACCGACCTCCTAAAATCGGCAAAACTCATTCAGCAATGGGATAAACCAAACAACACCATCGGCTTCAACAACGGCTTGGCACCCATCAAACTTGCCCAACCCAAACGCTTTGAAGGCGACACAACCCAATATTATTATCAATATGAAATAAACGACCTCTCAAACGGCTGGCAATACCTATTCATCGTTACAGCATTCGACGAAGGCGACACACAACTAAACCTCGAATCGCTCGAATCCTCATTCATCGAAAACAGCCGAAGAGTGTTTGCAGGCACCCGAGCCAACGAATTTACGGGCAGCACCGACGACCCAAAAGTAGGCGTGTATCCAAACCCATACCGCACCGAAGCCGCTTGGGACGGCAGCACCTCTCGAAGCAAAAAAATCATGTTTTATAACCTACCCGCCCGAGCCGAAATAAAAATCTATACCGCCGCAGGCGATGTCATCGCAAACCTGAACCACAACGCCTCGACACTCAACAACGGCAGCAACAGCGGCTGGTATCGACAAACAGGAGCCACACAAAACACGATATTGCCCGAAGGCGAATTTGCATGGGACATACTCTCAAACGACAAGCAAACACTCACATCGGGTCTCTACCTCTTCTCGGTCAAAGATGCCAAAACAGGCAACATTCAAACCGGAAAATTTGTCATCATCAAATAATTGGTAAACAACAAAGATATCATCGATTGCTCGAAAATCATAAACCCAAAAAAACATTAACTCAAACCCAAAAACCATTCACTCACACCTCTAAAAACTAAAAAATTATGTGGGCAAAACTTGCCGTTTTTATACTCAAAAATAGACTTGCACTGCTCATTATCTTGTTTGTAGCCACCTGCACAATGGCTTTTTTTGCCTCAAAAGTAGAAGTCGCCTACGACCAAGAACCCTTAGTACCCAAGACCGATAGCGTTTCTTTGGATTACGAACGGTTTAGAAAAAAATTTGGCACCGATGGCAACGTCATGGTCATCGGCGTGCAAACCGACAGCCTTTTCACCGTCGATTTTTTTAGGGCATGGGATAAATTAAAAAATGATGTTTCAAAATTTGAAGGCATCGAACGCATCACCTGCGTTACCAATACACCCCAACTGGTCAAAAACGATTCTTTAAAACGCTTTGAGGTCAAACCCATTTTAGACCAAATGCCCACCGACGAGGCTCAAATGGACAGTGCCAAACGGCTTATTGCCCGAGCCAAACTCTTTGAGGGCTTGCTCCTTAACACCCAGACCAACGCCACACTGATGGCTATCAGCTACAAAAAAGACATATTAGGCAGCCGAAACCGCATTTTATTGACCGATAGCATTGTGGCACTTGCCGATGCTTTTGCCAGCAGCAATGGTATTGAGACACACTATTCGGGTTTGCCCTACGTGCGGAGTGTGTTGGCAATAGAAGTCAGAGATGAACTGAAACTTTTTTCTATGCTCTCGGCTTTGGTTACGGCGGTGGTTTTGTTGCTGATATTCAGGTCTTTTTATGCGGTGTTGTTTCCGTTGATAGTCGTCATCATTGGGGCTATCTTTGCCACAGGCACCATCGTGTTGATGGGTTTCAAGATTACCCTGCTCACGGGTCTTATTCCGCCTTTGATAGTGGTTACGGGCATACCCAACTGCGTGTATCTGATGAATAAGTACCACCACGAATACCGCAAACACCGAGACAAGCAATTGGCTCTGCACCACATCATCGAAAAAATTGGCGTAGCCACATTGATTACCAACGCCACGACGGCTATCGGTTTTGGGGTTTTTTCGTTTACGGGCAACAGTCTTTTGGAGCAGTTTGGCATTGTGGCAGGTCTCAATGTGATGTTGATGTTTGTCATTTCAATTGTGTTTATTCCGGTGGTGTTTAGTTTTTTGCCACCGCCCACCGACAGGCAATTAAAACACCTTGATGCCCATTTTCTAAATCGGTTTGTAGATTTTTTGGTTCATCTGGTAAACGAGCGTCGGCGACTTATTTTTGCTGCTACGGGGTTTGTGGTTGCGTTGTCGTTGGCGGGTATGTCGCTCATCAAGCCCGTTGGGTTCATTGTTGATGACGTACCGAAAGATGGTAAGTTGTATCAGGATTTAAAATTTTTTGAACGTCATTTTAAGGGTATCATGCCTTTAAATATTTTGATAGACAGCAAGAAAAAAGGCGGCATTCAGTCGTTTGCGTTGCTCAAAAAAACGGAAGAGGTGCAAGATTTATTGAGCCAAAACCTTTATTTGTCCCGACCCGTTTCGGTGGTCGAGCTCCTAAAAGCTGCCACACAAGCCTACTACAACGGCAAGGAACGGTATTATCGCATGCCGAGCAGCGAAGAACGCAAGTTTGTGTTGCCCTATGCCTCCAAAGTGGTGTCGAGTACGGGCAAATCGAACCAGATAATGAATAATTTGACCGATAGCCTGCGTCAGGTCATTCGCATTTCGCTTAGTGTGGCTGATATTGGCTCTGCGGAGATGGAAAAACTGTTGGGTGATATAAAGCCCAAGGTAGAGCGTATTTTTGAAGGCACGGATACAGAAATTACGTTTACGGGTACAAGCATCATGTTTTTTAAGGGTAATAAATATTTAATAAACAGTTTGATTTCGAGTTTGGCATTGGCGTTTATCTTGATTGGTTTGGCTATGGCAACGCTTTTTAGGTCGTTTCGGATTGTTTTTATTTCGATTGCCACCAACACCATTCCGCTGCTGTTTACGGCGGGCATCATGGGTTATTTTGATATTTATTTGAAACCCTCTACGGTCTTGATTTTTAGCATTGCATTGGGCATTGCGGTCGATGATTCGATTCATTATCTGGCAAAATATAAACAAGAGTTGATGGATAAGACCCTCGACGTGAAGCAAACGGTTTTGCTTGCTTTGCACGAAACGGGTTCGTCGATGATTTATACGTCGGTGATTTTGTTTTTTGGATTTATTATCTTTGGGGCATCAGATTTTCAGGGTACGGTGGCTTTGGGTGTTCTGACGTCTATCACGCTCGGTATAGCCATGTTTTCAAACTTGATTGTGTTGCCTGCGTTGCTGATTACGTTCGACAAAAAAAAGTAGTGCCATTTGGACTTAAAAATCAATAAAAAAAATAGATAAAACAAGACATGCTGCCATTATATTTAAAAATAGAGGGTATTTATTCGTATCAGAGCGAGCAAGTTATAAATTTTGAAGCCTTGTCGGATTGCCGTTTGTTTGGTATTTTTGGCAACACGGGTTCGGGCAAATCGACGATACTGGAAGCCATCACCTTTGCGTTGTTTGAGGAGACGGAACGCAACGTGAGACCGATTGATATGATTAATTTGAGTTCAGAATGCTTTGATATAGAGTATCGGTTTCGATGCTCGGCGGGCAATATCTATAAATATTCGGTACATAGGGCACGCAAGAAAAAGGATTTTGGGGAGCTAGACCCCAACAAACGCAAGCACAAC
>JAYWHZ010000249.1:0-9345 GCA_043777395.1 Bacteroidota bacterium | reverse complement strand
GTTATCAAAGTATTGCCCACACAACAAATCTCGGGTTATGGTATTTTGGTTTCGGGTTGGCAATGTTTTTTATCGGAACGCCTATTCTAACTTATTTCTTTGGCAAACGATGGTATTGCAGTTGGGTTTGCGGTTGCGGCGGGCTTGCAGAAACAGCCGGCGACCCTTTCCGTCATCTCTCTGATAAAAGTCTTAAAGCCTGGCAGATAGAACGTTATATGGTGCATGGAGTATTGGTTATGGTGCTTACTATGACAACTCTTTTGTGGGTCAATGTAATGACAAACCGCAGCATTTTAAATGATTTCTCAGAGATTTTTTATAAGTTTTATGCTTTCTGGATAGGTTCAACGTTTTCGGGAGTTGTCGGCGTAGGGTTTTATCCTATATTGGGTAGTCGGGTTTGGTGTCGGTTTGGATGTCCAATGGCTGCTTGGCTAGGTTTGTGTCAAAAGTACTTCTCTCGCTTTCGTATTACCGTCAATGGGGGTCAGTGTATTTCATGTGGCAACTGTTCTACGCACTGCGAGATGGGTATTGACGTGAAAGCCTATGCCCAGAGGGGACAAAACATTGTGAGGGCTAGCTGTGTAGGTTGTGGCATTTGCTCGGCGGTTTGTCCTCGTGGCGTACTTAAACTTGAAAACACAGGCGACGACTTAAAACAGAGAACCGACAAATTAAAAGCCTTCTATTTTGACAATAAAGACATAAAAGTTAATTTGTAGCGGTAAAATTTTATCTGTTATTTGCTGTCCGACAAATAGTTTTTGTTGTCTGACACTTGTCTTTTGCCACCTGACAAATAGTTTTTGCCGTCTGACACTTGTCTTTTGCCACCTGACAAATAGTTTTTACCGTCTGACACTTGTCATTTGCTGTCTGACAAATAGTTTTTGCCGTCTGACACTTGTCATTTGCCGTCTGACAAATAGTTTTTGCCACCTGACAAATATTTTTTAATAAATTATTAATGTTAGAGAGTATTAATTAAAACTTTGGGACAAGAAACAATTTGTAAGTTAGTTTATTATTTTAAAATTGTGTTCTTAGACAAAGTATTGTTTTAGGATAAAAGCACTTATGTTTAACATTTTTTCCATTTTTGGTAAGTCATTTTAAATTTTATTTCTCTTATATTATTTATTTCTACTTCTACCCAACCTGATTTTCTATAAAATTGTTCTGCTCTTGTATTAGAGTCAGTTGAGAGCCAAATTTTGTTTTGAGTCTGCAAAAAATACCAATTCATCATTGTGTCGTGTAGTTGTCTTCCGATGCCTTTTTTCTCAAAGTTTGGATTTACAAACAATGCCCAGACGTTATTTTCTTTTAAGTCCACGATAGAAAACCCTACAATTTGGTTATGCGTTTGGCACACCCAACCTTTTCCTCCGACGGATATAAAATCTATACAGTCTTGGTCTGTTACTAAGTTTGGGTTCGACAGCATGTTTTCTTTTACGGCGTTTCTTACACGTTGTATCTGCTCTACGTCGTCGATATTTGCCTCTCTAAAAATCATATTTACAGTTATTTATTGTTGTGTTGTGTATTTCAAAAAGTCGGCAGAGTTAATACGGCGATAAAGCAGCATATTTTTAGTTTTATTGTAAACTTTCAATTTTTGTGCTTAATTCTTGAAGAAAATTAAAAATTAAATCGCTTTCTGTGTCGTGCTAAATTTTCAAATGATGGATAATGAATTATATTTTGAGGAAGTTGAATTTTTTGATTTTCAAATTGTGAAAGATTTAATGTAGAGTTTAAATTTTCAACAAAATTTTTCTTTATTAAAACGGTGTAATCATCTGAAATAGAAACTATTCCTCTATCAAATGCCCGATGAAGATTTGGACAAAGTGCTATCCCGTTTATTAAAGTGTCATCATATATTTCTGAAAATGGGACAATATGACAAGCATCAACCATTGAAATATTTGAAATTGCATCAATTCTTAAACCTGAAATTGCACAAGAATTATTATAAATTTTTGGAATTTCTCTTTTAAAGATTCCACTTCTAATAAAAACTTCTTCTTGAAAAGCGTTCTCATCGATAGTTTTTCTTAATTGAATAATTTTCTTTTGATAAACTTCCGAACTTTCTTGTAGAATTAAAATCGAAGGTAAATCGTCATCAGTATTATTGTTTGAACCAAAATTTGACTTTGTTTCGGGAAAATATTTATCCAAAATTGACAATTTCAAAATAGTTCTATTTTCTGAAATCAATAAGATTTGAAATAATTCAATATCAATTAAAGCACATTGAACTGCAATCGTAAGATTTGTAAAACTTCGCATAGAACCTTTCGACTCAATCCATTTTTCACAACCCAAATTAGGAATTAATTTCCAAAATGGTTCGGAATACATATGATAAAATGGTAAAGCAAATATTAGATGATGATTTGAATTAACTAATTTTGTCCAATTGGTTTTAAACGATGCAACGAGTTCTGGAATTATATTTATTTCGTTATTGTGAAAAAAATCTTTTTCAAATAAATTAATAAGACTTAACAATAAGATCGGTTTGTGAGGTGCTCCACCATTTTTACTATCTTGTTTTAAATGTGTAAAACAATGAACATAATATGATAAATCTTTGATCATTAAGCAGCGATTAACTGAATGTGTGATTTTGCTCTACTTGCACTTTCTTTTTTTCGTGTTCCAATTAAAATTACTGCTTCACCAAATTCATCGACTTGTTCCAACATAAGTCTTGAAGTTGGTTTGATTTTTAATCTTTCTGTACACCAACGAAAAGCATTATTTGGTGCTGGATAACCTTTTCCAATTAAGTTAACCCAAAATGAATCTTCTAATCTTGGAATTGTTTTTCTGATGTAAATTGGAATATCTTGCTTTACTGCTGCTAATTCAATTTTATCTAAAACTCTGTAAACATATTCAGTTATTACAGGATTTTCCACCATTGTATCGTTGCAAACTACATAAATGTCACGTCTAACAATTCCTGTTAGTTGTTTAATTTGTTCTACTGCTTTCCAAACTAATTGCAACATTACGGTTGAATCTTTTCCACCGCTAAAACCGATTATCCAAGGTCTATTCGTCTCATCTGCATATAAATACTGGTCAATTATTTCATCGACTATTCCTTGTACAAATTTCGCCATTGTGTTTGTTGCAACAAATATATAAATTAAAAAGCCAAACCGCCAAACTATTCCATTCCTACGCCTCAATACCCAACCCTACTTCTGCCACCGCACCTGCTCCGGGATAAACCTGCTCGGGTCGCCTCCGTTGCGTATCACATCTCTGACGATGCTCGACGAGATAGGCGACAACGACGGCTCACTAATCAAAAAAATAGTGTCGATGCCCTCCATCGCCTTGTTAAACTGGGCAATGCTCTTCTCATACTCAAAATCGGGTGCCGACCTCAAACCCCTAATGATAAACTGAGCCGATATCTGCTTACAAAAATTGACCGTCAGACCCTCATAAACCACCACTTTTATCTTAGGCTCATCTTGAAAAATAGACCCAATCCAATGTTTTCTATCCGCCAAACTAAACAAATAAGACTTCAAACTGTTTTGACCAATGCCAACCACCACCTCGTCGAAAAGCGGCAACGCCCGTTTCAAAATATCCAAATGCCCATTCGTAATCGGGTCAAAACTACCCGGAAACAACGCAATTTTTTTGATGCCTCTATCCATTAAAAAAGTCCTTAATCTATTGAAAACACAAAAATAAGGTTATTTATTAAATTGATTTACTTAAAAATTTTTTTACTCCAATAAAAACGCCTAAATTCGCAATAAATTAACACACAACACCAAAATGTTTGTTAAATAATCAACCTACAAAAATTACTTTTTTTACCCAAACGAACCAATATTGTTATGGCACAGATAATAGAAATGCCCAAATTGAGCGATACCATGACGCAAGGCGTGGTGTCAAAATGGCTCAAAAAAGTCGGCGATAGCATCAAAGCAGGCGATATTTTAGCCGAAATCGAATCAGACAAAGCCACCATGGAACTCGAAAGCTTCGACGACGGCACGCTCCTACACATCGGCATCGAAGAAGGCGAATCGGCTCCCGTCAATGCCATCTTAGCCATCATAGGCAAAGCCAACGAAGACATCAGCACCCTCTTAGACCAAAAACTACCCTTAGGCGAAGAACCAACGATGCAGCAACCCCAAACACCCGACCCCACTACCGAAGCCGTCGCTCCAAGTGTGCAAGAACCAGCCAAACAAGAGCCAGCCAAAGTTGAAGTCGAATTGATGGAACAACCGCAGCAACCCGCCACAGATAGCAGGCTCAAAGCCTCGCCGTTGGCAAAACGATTGGCAGACGACAAAGGCATCGACATCGGTACGGTCAATGGCTCGGGCGACGGCGGACGAATCGTCAAACGTGATGTGTTGGAAGCCAGCAACAACACGCCCCAAACGCAAACCCCTACCCTACCAGCAGCCTTCAACACATCGCCAACAATTGGTCTGTTTGAAGACACACCGGTGTCGCAGATGCGAAAAACCATCGCCAAACGTTTGGCAGAAAGCAAGTTTTCGGCTCCACACTTCTATCTGACCCTCGAAATAAACATGGACAACGCCATCGAAGCCCGAAAACGCATCAATGAACTCTCGCCAACCAAAGTTTCGTTTAATGACTTGGTCGTCAAAGCCTGTGCCGTCGCCCTCAAACAACACCCCAAAATCAATGCCTCGTGGCTCGGCGAAATCATTCGCATCAACCACAGCATCAACATTGGCGTAGCGATGGCATTGCCCGAAGGGCTGCTTGTGCCGGTAGTTCGCCATGCCGACCAAAAACAACTCTCCGCCATTGCATCGGAGGTAAAAATATTTGCTGCCAAAGCCAAAGACAAAAAACTACAACCCGCCGACTGGGAAGGCAACACGTTTACCATCAGCAACTTAGGCATGATGGGCATCGAAGAATTTACGGCTATTATCAATCCGCCCGACGCTTGTATTTTGGCAGTTGGGGCTATTGTGGAGAAGCCCATCGTTCGTGGAGGTTCGGTGGTGGTAGGCAACCAAATGAAAGTAACGCTCTCGTGCGACCATCGGATTGTTGATGGGGCTATGGGTGCCGAATTTTTGGCAACGCTCAAAAGTGTGCTTGAAGAGCCGCTGCGTATGTTAGTGTAGTTGATTGTTAATTTTAAAACATAAAAAAAAATCCTTCACATGAGCATTCACGTCGAAGGATTTTTTATTTTGGAGCAGTCTATGCTTTTTGTTGTTGTTTGATGAGGTTGAGGGCGGCACCTGCTTTAAACCATTCTATCTGTTGGGCGTTGTAGGTGTGATTGACTTTGATTTCGTTTTTTGAGCCGTCGGCGTGGTTAATGGCGATTGTCAGGGGTTTGTTTGGCTCGAAGGTTGGCAAGCCCAGAATATCGAACGTGTCGTCCTCTTTGATGGTGTTGTAGTCTTCGGGATTGGCAAATGTGAGGGCGAGCATGCCTTGTTTTTTGAGGTTGGTTTCGTGAATTCGGGCAAACGATTTGACTAATATAGCCCTTACGCCGAGGTGTCGTGGTTCCATTGCGGCGTGTTCACGGCTGCTTCCTTCGCCGTAGTTTTCGTCGCCGACGACGATAGACCCAATTTTTTGTGCTTTGTAGGCACGTTGGACGGCGGGTACTTCGCCATATTGACCGGTGAGTTGATTTTTTACGGTGTTTGACTTGTCGTTAAAGGCATTGATGGCTCCGATGAGTAGGTTATTAGAGATGTTGTCTAAGTGTCCTCTGTATTTGAGCCATGGTCCAGCCATAGAGATGTGGTCGGTGGTGCATTTTCCTTTTGCTTTGATGAGTAGTTTTAGGTTTTTGAGGTCTATTTTTTCCCATGGTTCAAAGTTGTCTAAGAGTTGTAGTCGGTCTGATGTTGGTGAGACTTTGATGGTGATATTTTTGCCATTTTTTGCAGGTTTTTGGTATCCAGCGTCTTTGACTTCATAGCCCAGCGGTGGCATTTCAAATCCTTCTGGTGCATTGAATTTGATTTTTTCGCCTTTTTGGTTTGTTAGCGTGTCGGTCATGGGGTTAAAGGTGAGATCTCCTGCGATGGCGAGTGCCGTTACGATTTCGGGCGATGCAACGAAGGCATAGGTGTTTGGGTTTCCGTCGTTTCGTTTGGCAAAGTTTCTATTAAATGATGTGATGATGGAGTTTTTGCGGTTTGGGTCGTCGCTGTGTCTTGCCCATTGCCCAATGCACGGACCGCAGGCGTTGGCGAGAACCACGCCGCCCATTTTTTCAAACGTTGCCAATATACCGTCTCTTTCGGCGGTGTAGCGTACTTGTTCGGAGCCGGGCGTGATGGTATATTCTGCTTTTGCCACCAGTCCGTTGTCTATGGCTTGCTGTGCAATAGATGCGGCACGGGTCAGGTCTTCGTAGGAGGAGTTGGTGCAAGAGCCTATCAATCCGACTTCTAATTTTGGCGGGTATTGATTTTTGATGACTGCCTTGGCAAATTTGGATAGCGGGTGAGCCAAATCGGGCGTGAAGGGTCCGTTGATGTGTGGTTCGAGTTTTGTGAGGTTTATTTCGATGACTTCGTCAAAATATTGTTCGGGGTTGGCATAGACTTCGGGGTCTGCGGTGAGGTGTTTTTTAATTTTGTTTGCGGCTGTTGCTATTTTGGCTCGTCCGGTTCCTTTTAGGTATCGCTCCATCGATTTGTCGTATCCGAATAGCGATGTTGTAGCCCCGATTTCGGCACCCATATTGCAGATGGTTCCTTTGCCGGTGCAGGAGATATTTTTTGCTCCCGTTCCAAAATATTCGACAATAGCACCCGTTCCGCCTTTGACCGTGAGAATGCCTGCTACTTTGAGTATCACGTCTTTGGCAGAGGTCCAGCCGTTCATTTTTCCGGTTAGTTTCACGCCAATGAGTTTTGGGAATTTGAGTTCCCACGCCATGCCAGCCATCACATCGACGGCATCTGCACCGCCCACGCCAATGGCTACCATGCCCAATCCGCCTGCGTTTACGGTGTGGCTGTCGGTGCCAATCATCATGCCGCCGGGAAAGGCATAGTTTTCTAAGACGACTTGATGGATGATGCCTGCACCTGCCTTCCAAAATCCGATGCCATATTTGTTTGATACCGAAGCGAGGAAGTCATAGACTTCTTTGTTTTGGTTGTTGGCGACTTTGAGGTCGGTTTTGGCATCTACTTTGGCTTGTATGAGGTGGTCGCAGTGGACTGTTGAGGGTACGGCGACTTGTTCTCTGCCGGCTTGCATAAATTGGAGGAGAGCCATTTGGGCGGTTGCGTCTTGCATGGCGACTCGGTCGGGTGCAAAATCGACGTAGGACATGCCTCTTTGGAAGGCTTCTTGGGCGTTGCCATCGAAGAGGTGTGCATACAAAATTTTTTCGGTGAGCGTTAGTGGCTTGCCTACCATTTGGCGTGCTGCTTGTATTCTCTGGGGAAACTGAGCATACACTTTTTTAATCATTTCTAAGTCAAAAATCATATTTTTGGGGCTATAAAGGTGTTTTTTTAATTTTTTATTTCAGTTGATTTGATTAATTCTCCAAAGATAGAAAATTGAGTTTTAAAAATGGCACAATTAGTTTAATAATATTTTTAATTCATCTTTTGTGGGCAGATTGGTGGCTGGAAATTGAGCCACTACGGTTCCTTTTTTGAGTATGACCAGACCTGGGTTTGAGCGTATGATTGTTTTTAGGGTTGTGTTGTCGCTGTAATAGATTGGGTAGTTGATTTGATTTTGTTGTGCTATTTGTTTGGCATCTGCTGGCAGTGAGGCGGTGAGTGCTGCTATTTTGTGGTTTGGGTTGTCTTGTGTTGTTAGTATTTGGTTTATTTTTTGGAGGGCTTTTGGGTTTGCTTGCTCTATTTTGTTCGAGATGACGAGTATTGCCACGTCGGCTTCCAAAAACACGTCGGTGAAAGCATCGCCTTGCTCACTGGAGATAGAAAAATCGTGTATTGGCGGGTCTATGTGTCTCTTTTCGAGTACAATGGTTTTGGTTTCTTGCCATTTCCAAGTGCTATCGGGTAGTTTTTTGATGTCGAATGCTTGTTGTGTGCCATTTTTTTGGTAGATGAGTTCGTATCGCACCGAGTCGGGTTTGGAGTTTTGGGGTTCTTTCATGAGCTCGGTGATGTTGTTGCCGACTTTGTAGGGTCTAAAATCGATAATAGGCAAAAAATAGGTCGTATATGCCACCAGAGCCGCCGTGGCAAGGAGCGAAAAATTGGCTGTAAACTGCGTAGCAACGGGATTCAAAAGGGGTTTGATGTATTGCAAGCCAGCAATCAATATCACGATGAGTACACACAGCACCACATCTTTTTGAAACGACTGCCAAGGCGTGAGTTTAAACGCATCGCCAAAGCAACCACAATCGGTAACTTTATTAAAAAAAGCCGAATAAAAGGTCAGAAAAGTAAAGAAAACAATGGTTACAGCAAGCGTATAAACGGTCAGTTTGGGCTTATATCCAATCAAAAGAAATATGCCCACCACGACCTCCAAAACAATGAGAATGATGGCAATAGGCAATGCAAACTGGACAAGTGCCGACCAGATAGGCGAAAAAATCGACAGCCCGAGCTCGGTTTTATCATTTGAAAAGACCTCAAAATATTCTTCGAGTTTAATGGCAGTGCCTTTGGGGTCGTTGGCTTTGATGAGTCCCGAAAAAATAAATAGACTGCCGACCAGAAAACGGGCAATATGTGTCAGTATTTGTAGCATGTTTTTGTGTTGTGATGATGTTTTGATTGTTGGGTAACGTTTTTATTGATAAAAAATTGGGTTCTATATGTTTCGTCAGATACACGCTTTGATGTAGTGGATTGGTTTGTTTTGGGCAAGCCATTTGTGTTCAAAAGTTGTTTTTATTTGCAGTTCGGTGAGCCTCTGGTCGAGTTTTTCGGTATATATATCTTTGCTTTTTTCTATCACCGAGAGTTTATTGTCTTCAAACGACTGTTCGGAAAAGTGAAAGAGGTCTTTGTCGTCGGTTTTGAGATGGATAAGGGCATTTTTCTTAACTATTTTTTTGTACAAGTTGATGAATTGATTGGAGGTCAATCGTTTTTTTTCGTTTGCCGTCGCTGGCTGTGGGTCTGGAAAGGTGAGCCATATTTCGTCTACGGCGTTGGGTTCAAAAAATCGGCTAATTTCCAAGATGTGTGTCCGCAGAAATGCCACATTAGCCAGTTTTTTGTCGTGTGCAGCCGTTGCCCCATGCCACATTCGGGCGCCTTTGAGGTCTATGCCGATGTAGTTTTTGTGGGCGTTTTGTTGAGCCAAAGCAAGCGT
>JAYWHZ010000248.1:0-9364 GCA_043777395.1 Bacteroidota bacterium | reverse complement strand
TTGATGGCTTACAAAGACCAAATGATACCCACCGGAGCCGTAAACGATGTAGGGGCTCTGACAAGAATCAATACACCAAAAAGCCACCGCATAGGCCTGGAGTTGGAGGCTGCGTTTGAGGTTTCAAAACAGCTGAAAATTGGCGGCAATGCTGCATTTTCCCAAAATAAAATTGCCCAATTTGATGAATTCGCCTTCGACTATGCCGACGGAAAAAACTACCTCATCAAAACACATAAAAACACCGATATTGCGTTTTCGCCCCGATGTGTTGCAGCCACAACAATCCAATATCTACCCGCCATAATGGGCAAAAAATTGAGCCTTACACTGCTCTCAAAATATGTTTCAAAACAATATTTGGACAACACCCAAAACCCAAACAAACAACTCAAAGCCTACTTCGTAAATGACCTCAACATCACCTATACACACAAAAAATACATGACGCTTGGGCTATTTATTAATAATTTAGCATCGACTCTATATGTTTCAAATGGCTACACATACAGCTACTACTACGCACAACAATTATCGAGTTTCAACTATGTTTATCCGCAAGCCACCCGAAATTTTATGCTCCAACTGGGTTTGAAATTCTAAATTCATTTACCAAACAAAAAAAAGTGCAAGAGCTTAAAACTCCTGCACTTTTTTAATTATTAGTGGATTGAAAACTCAATTATAATTATTCAAAAATAACTTTCTTAACAGCCGTGCCTTTGCTCGTTTCTACACGCACAAAATAAATGCCAGCAGGTATCGAACCTCTGTTTAATGTGTAGTTTTTGGTGTTCAATTGTGTTTCTGAAACAACGTTTCTACCAATGATGTCGCTCAAATAAACGCCGTTGATGGTCGCATCAGAAAAAGTTAGATTAACCACAAAAGCATCTTTTGCAGGATTTGGATACACGTCAATTTTGTTGTCAATGCGTTCTTCTTGTGTACCTACGTTGAGGTTGAGTTGGAAAAACATACGAGGCGACAAGTAGTTCATCACCGTGTCGATATAAAGCAATGCTCTGCCTTTGCTCATGTTGGGGTTGCTACGCAACGCACCGCAGTTGATTGTAGCACCATTGGCACCGCCAGCAGCGATGGTAGCGGTTTGGTCCCAATAATCCCAAGGGCTTCCTTCGGGAAATTGTGAAAACGTGGCTCCTGGCAAGCCAGGGCAAGTGATAGGAGCACCAGGGTTTGGCGTGCGGAATGGAAACAAGTTTCTTACGCCTTCGTTTACTGCCGATGCACGTGTGGTGAATGGGTCGCTATATGTACGGGCATTGAGGCTGTTGTTGTTTCCCAGATAGTTGGCACGGCGAATGGCAGTGAACGTGCCGTGTGCTTCAATGACAAAACCGCCTGTTGTTGGCACGATAACGGCACCTATTTTGTAGGGTGCAAAAGGGTCTGAGATGGTGTGGAAACCGACCATTGGGGGTTCGCCGGCTTCGAGCCATGACGAGTCGCCCATGGCACCACCAAGGTTGAATGCCATATTAAAGTTAGAGCTGTATCCGACGTGGTTTGGGCGTGATAGGGCGGTAGAGTCTGTGCCAAAAAAGTTGCCATTGATGGCAGGGCGAACGTAAGGCACTGGCGGATTGACCGAGTTGTCGATCAATTTTGGCAAGGTGAGTTCGGCTGCTTTGTTAAATGATGCAGCAGCAAACGAGAGGTAGCCGCCTGTGCCGATACCACCGACCACGATTTTGCCTGTGTCTATCTTGTAGGTGTTTCCACTCATGACGAAGTTTCTTTTGAAAAAGCGGATACAAGTTCTTACGTCTTGCACGCCACGGTATGCGGCGTTGATGAGTGTTGATGTACGCACGTCTTGGCTGGTGCTGGTTGGGTTCCAGCCCAATCTGTAACTGATGGCAGCCACGACGTAGCCACGTTTTGCCAACTGGCGGCAGATTTCGGATTCGGTGCTGTCTTTGCGGCTTCCTGTGGGTGTGCCATTGAGGATGGCTGGCAAGAAACTTCCGGTGTGGCACATGATGATTAGTGGGCGTGCGGTGGCTGCGTCGCCTGCTGGCTCGTAGATGTCCATAGTGAGTGGCACCAAAACGGGCGTACCGGTGAGTACTTGTAGGTTTTGTCCGTAGTTTACGTTTTGCGTTACGTTAAAGCTGGAGAATGTGGGTTGTAGGTAGCGAATTTGGGCTACCAAAGTGGTTGCGGAGAGCATGAGCAAGAGACCCATTGCGTACAATTTTTTCATTTTACTTTTTGATTTTGGTTGATTGTGTGTATTATTTTGGTTTGAATATTTACTTTGTACTCTTATATTTGTTTTGTGGTAGATAAGGTTTGGTTTAGATAAGCGATTAATTCTGGTTGTAAAGATATAATTTTTTTTGTATTGTTGAGTCAAATAATTTTTAAAATCATTAAAAATACCATCTGTCTTTAATCATCACAAGGGCAATGCCTGCAATGGTGGACGAAAATATGAGGTTAAAATCTCTTTTTGATAGTCTGAACCAATTGATGAGCAGTGTTTGGAGGGTTAAAAAAATGACTAAGATGGTCAATTGTCCTATTTCGAGACCGATATTGAAGGCGAGCAATGGTTTCAAGATAGATTGTTGTTTGCCCAATAGTTCTTTGAGGTAGTTTGAAAATCCCAAGCCATGCACAAGACCAAAGCAAGCAGCCAACAAGTAATTTGTATTGGTCTGATGGTTCTTTGTGGTGCTTTTGTTGCTATTTTTTAGGTTAATCAAGCAAGCAACCAAAATGCTCATCGGTATCAAAAATTCGATGAGCTGGATTGGTAAATTGACGACGTGACGCGTGGCGAGTGCCAAAGTAAACGAATGCCCTACGGTGAAAGCCGCCGTGAGCAACAGCAGTTTTTTGCGTTCGGCAAACGAATATCCACAGCCCAATGCACACACAAACAAAATGTGGTCGTAGCCGTTGAGGTAGTCCGAGATGTGGTCGAAACCCAATTGTAGATAGACTGCAAATTCGCTCATTGGGTTGTTTTAGTGTTCGGATAACTTGTTGATGAGTGCCATAACGGTTTGCATTTGCTGGTCTTGCGATAGGTTGGTGTTGTCTATTTCGATGGCGTTTGGTGCTTTTCGGAGTGGACTTTCTTTGCGGTGGCTGTCTATGTAGTCTCTGTGTGTGAGGTTTTCGGCTACGGTCTCGAGGTCTTCGGGCGTGCCTTTTTCTATCAGTTCCAAATACCTCCGGTGCGTTCTTATCTGGGGGTCGGCGGTCAAAAAAATTTTGAGTTCGGCATCTGGAAACACCACCGTCCCAATGTCTCTGCCGTCCATCACAATGCCTTTGCGTTTGCCCATCGTTTGCTGCTGCTTGACCATGGCAAGGCGAACCGCTTTCAAGGCACTCACTTCGCTCACGTTGTTAGAAACATACATCGTCCTGATTTCTTTTTCTACGTTTTCGCCGTTCAGATAGGTCTCGCTTTTTTCGCTCTCGGCATTGTATTCAAACGAGATAGTGAGGTTTTGGAGGGCTTGCTCCACTTCTGCGGCATGGCTAAGGTCTATGTTTTGACGGATAAAACACAACGTTACCGCACGATACATCGCCCCCGAATCGATAAAAATATAGCCCAAATGCTTGGCGAGTGCTTTGGCAAGCGTACTTTTGCCGCAAGACGAATAGCCATCGATGGCAATAATTATTTTTTTGGTGCTTTTTTTGGAACCCATTTCAATTTAAACGCCTTTAATGCTGGCTTAGTTGTGTGCAAAAATACAAATCTATCGGATATTTACACCCAATATCTACCAAATCAACCGTAAAAATATCCTACAACCGATTTTTGATTTCTTTTCTTTTATTATTAACAAGTTTTTTGTTTTATTTATATTTTATGATACATTTTTAATTAAAAAAAACTAATTTTGCACTCGAATTGTTGAATACCCAATAAATAAAAAAAATCACACATATATGTCAGTCATCAACCGTATTTCAAAATGGTTTTTACCCTCAACAGTTGCCCTCATCGTCGTTTTTAGCCCTAAGCTTTCTTATGGTCAAAGCATTGCCGAAGGCAAATCAATATTTGAAATCAATTGCACCTCTTGCCATGCCATTCACGTCAAAAACGTGGGTCCAGCACTCGCCAACGTCCATACCCGAAGAGACGAGACGTGGCTCATCAAGTGGATAAAAAACCCGCAGGCGGTCATTGCCTCCGGCGATGCCTATGCCGTAAAACTCTACAAAGAATACAACCAAGCTCAAATGACTGCCTTTGGGCAACTCACCGACACCGAAATCAAAAGCGTGTTGGCATACATCAAAGACGAAAGTGCCAAAGCACCCGTTTCTACGGCTTCGCTCGTCGATAGCACCAACGTCAAAATGGTTGCCAACGACACCGGTCGCCCCGTATCCTACAACGGCTTGCTGTTGGTCTTGGCTGGCTTGGCGTGCGTCGTCTTGGGTTTGTTGGCATATATCCAAAGTGTGTTGCAGAAAAATGTGGAATACAAAGCCGCCAAAGGCGATATTACCCTTTCCAAACTCGAAGACGTTTTTGCCAATACTTTCAACCTCCAAATTTCACCTTTGCAGCGTGTGGGCTTGTTTTTAACGGGTTTTGCACTCATGGCAGGCTCTGGTTTTTGGTATGGCTTAGAAAAAGTAGGCGTGCAGCAAGGCTATGCCCCTATGCAGCCCATCGCCTATTCGCACGAACTGCACGCAGGACAATATAAAATCGCTTGCTCCTACTGCCACACCGGCGTAGAAAGAGGCAAGTCAGCCACTATACCATCTGCCAATGTGTGTATGAACTGCCACAACGTCATAAAACCCGAAAGCCCCGAAATTCAAAAAATATACGCCGCCGTCGATTACAACGTCGAAACCAAAACATATGGCAAAAACACCAAACCCATTCAGTGGGTGCGAATTCACAACCTACCCGATTTGGCTTACTTCAACCACTACCAACACTACAAGATAGCAGGTATCCAATGCCAAAAATGTCACGGACAAATACAAGAAATGAAAGTCGTAGCCCAACACTCTCGCCTGACGATGGGCTGGTGTATAGAGTGCCACACACAAACAAAAGTAAACCTCGACAACGGCTACTACAAAGAAGTACACGCCAAATATGCCAATTCAAAAGAGTTTAAGGCAAAAGGCATGACCATATCTCAACTCGGCGGCATGGAATGCTCAAAATGCCATTACTAAACAAAAAAAACCTTACCAACAAAAATATTACCTTACAAGATATATGAACAAACCATCAAAAAAATATTGGAAAAGCATTGACGAACTGCACAACACACCCGAGTTTGTAGCAGAAAAATCAAAAGAGTTTGGGCAAGATGTTCCCGTCGATGAATTGGCTGACTTAGCCAACAATCAAGACTTTGACATGACCACCACACGAAGAGACTTCCTAAAAGTTTTTGGTTTCAGTATCAGTGCAGCCACCTTGGCGGCTTGTACCAAAACCCCCGTGCGAAAAGCCATTCCGTTGCTCAACCAACCCGAAGACCTCTCGCCATCTATACCAAACTACTACGCCTCTACCTTTGACGACGGACACGACTATGCCGCCATCGTCATCAAAACACGTGAAGGAAGACCAATACGCATCGACGGCAACAACCTATCTGCCTTTGGAGGCACCAACGCACGCATTCAAGCCTCTGTATTGGGACTCTACGACACCAACCGTCTGCAAGAACCCATCGTAGATGGCAAAAAAACCGATTGGAAAACCACAGACCAAGCCGTTGTAGCCAAACTGAACCAAGCGGCCGCCCAAACCAAAAATATCAGGATTGTTACGCCACCAACATCGAGCCCAAGCACAAAATCCGTTGTCGATAAACTCATTGCCAAATACCCCACCGCCAAACACATTGCCTACAACCCAATCGGATACTCGGCTATCGTAGAAGCCAACAAAATCAGTTTTGGCAAAGCCAATATTCCTGCCTACGACTTCTCGAAAGCCAGCGTAATCGTAGGCATCGGAGCCGATTTTTTGGGCAATTGGATACTACCAACCCAATTTACAAGGCAATATGCAGCCACAAGACGTTTGGACAAACAAAATCCAAAAATGTCTAAACACATACAGTTTGAAAGCTGGCTCTCACTCACCGGAAGCAACGCCGACAAACGCATCACCCACAAACCCTCGCAAGAAGGCATACTCGTTGCCAATCTCTACAACGAGATAGCAGCACTCGCCGGGCAAACACCAATCAACATCACCAAAAATGATTTTGGAGGTTCAATAAAAAGCACCGCAAAAGAACTTTGGGCAGCCAAAAATAACGCACTCGTCGTCTGTGGCTCAAACGATGTCAATACCCAAATAATCACCAACGCCATCAACAATCTATTGGGTTCATACACCTCAACCATAGACCTCAACGACCCACTCAACCTCTTTCAGACCGCCGATGTAGACATGCAAACATTGGTAAACGAAATGAATGCAGGGCAAGTTGATGTACTCATTTTGGCAGACGTAAACCCGGCTTATGACTACCCGCAAGCCAAAAATTTTGTGTCGGGCATTGCCAAAGTCAATACCAGCATCACACTCACGCAAAGCATAGACGAAACAGCCAAACTCTGCAAAATCATTGCCCCAACCAACCACTATCTCGAAAGTTGGAACGACAGCGAGCCACGCCCCGGCACCTATACGCTTTCGCAACCCGCTATCTCGCCACTCTATAACACCCGTTCGTATCCCGAAACGCTCCTCGCTTTTTTGGGCGACGAAGCCCCGAGCATGTACAACCAAGTGCGTAGCGTGTGGTCCACTGTGGTGTATGCAAAAGCCACAAATGCCATCAACTTTGAAGCATTTTGGCGAAAATCGCTCCACGATGGTCTATTTCAATATGACTTGCCTGCGGCAACGGCTCTCACGATGACCGCCGACCTCAACGCATCAGCAGCAAAATTATCAAAAGAAACCAACAGCATAGAACTTACCGTTTATCAAAAAGTAGGTTTGGGCAATGGAAGTCAAGCCAACAACCCTTGGTTGCAAGAACTGCCAGACCCGATTTCTCGTGCTTGCTGGGACAACTACTTAGCCATCAACAAAACCTATGCCGACACACTCGACCTCCAAGACGGTGCCGTCGTAAACGTAGAAGCCAACGGCTATTCGGTGCAAGTTCCCGTATTGATACAAGCAGGGCAAAAACAAAATGTGGTCGCATTGGCATTGGGATATGGCAGAACCAACGGCGGAAAAGTGGCTGATGGCATTGGGGTCAATGCTTTCGGTTTTCAATCCATAAACAATGGTTCTTTTCAATCTTTTGCCACAGACGTAAAAATAACGCCCATAGCGGGTATGATTTTGCCACTGGCACAGACCCAAACACACCACACCATAGAAGGCAGAAACATCGTAAAAGAAACAACCCTTGCCAATTATATTCAAGACAAAGCGGCTGGCAACATACGACCAAACGTAGTAATCAAAGACGAAAACGGCAAACCAAAACGGGTACACCCGACGAGTATCACGCTCTGGCACGACCGCAAATATGAAAGCCACCACTGGGCAATGTCCATAGATTTAAACGCTTGTACGGGTTGCGGTGCTTGTGTGGTTTCGTGTCAAGCCGAAAACAACGTGCCTGTGGTTGGTAAAAAAGAGGTGATAAACCGAAGAGAAATGCACTGGATAAGGATAGACCGATACTATTCATTTAAGGATAAAACAGGCAACGAAGTAACAAAAGAAGCCCAATACGACACCATAGAAAACTACGAAGACGTGGAGGTCGTGTTTCAACCGCTCATGTGCCAACAATGCGACAACGCACCTTGCGAAACGGTTTGCCCTGTGTTGGCAACTGTACACTCGGACGAAGGCATCAACCAAATGATTTATAACCGCTGCGTGGGTACTCGCTATTGTGCCAACAACTGTCCGTATAAAGTGCGTCGATTCAATTGGTTTAGCTACATAGACAACACACAATTTACCACCAATCCTTCGCAAGATACCACAACAAAAATGGTGTTGAACCCCGACGTAACGGTGCGTGCAAGAGGCGTAATGGAAAAATGTAATTTCTGTATCCAACGCATTCAAGCGGGCAAACTCGAAGGCAAAAGACAAGGACACCGACCAAAAGACGGCTCAATACAGACGGCTTGCCAAACCGCCTGCCCAGCAAACGCCATCGTGTTTGGAGACCTCAACGACGAAAACGCAGAGATAAGGCTCGCATTCCAAAACGAACGTGGATATGGTGTGATTGAGGAAATAAACGTGTTGCCAAAAGTAAGCTACTGGACAAAAGTAAGAAACGTGTAACATCACGAATATTCAATAAAAAAACAAAATATCATCGTTCCGAAAAGCGATGGTATTTTTTTGTGTGTGCTTTCAGTCGGCATTCAAATATTTTTTTAATAACTGATTTTTTTTAATAACTAAATCCAAATCATGCCTTCCTTACGTAATTTGAATACTTAAAAATCGATTAGAAAATAAATTATCCAACTGAATCAAAATCACAACGATAAAAATCCAAATTAGCAAATGATGAAAAATCTACTCCAAAAAATATTTTTTACAATTGCATTATTTTCCCTCTTCAATGCCTATCAGTCTTTTGGTCAGAGTGTTACCATCTATGCCCTAACGAAAACCAACCAACTCATCAGTTTTTCGGCATCGGCACCTGCTACTATATTGGCAACGGTTGCTATCACAGGTTTGCCAGTAGGTCAAGATATTGTAGGTTTTGACACCCGCCCTCGCACGGGCGAACTCTATGCTTTTGGCTACAATGCCACCGCTGGCACTGGTCGCCTCTACAAACTCTCTACCACGGGTGTGCTGACGGCTCTTGGAGCTGCAGATTTTGCCATCAATCTTGGTGCTTTGACCGACAATGTGGGCATGGATTTCAACCCAACAGTGGATAGGATACGAATACTCTCTACAAACAAAAAAAATTATAGGCTTCACCCCGATTTGGGTACGCTCGTGGCTACGGATACCGATTTGGCGTATGCCCCTACCGACCCCAACGCTGCCATGATGCCACAAGTAGCCCAACTTTGCTACACGAATAGCTATGTCGCCGCCACAAAGACAACACTTTACTATCTGGACGAAGCCAATGGCGTGTTTGGACGTGCTTTTGATACCACAAATCCAAACAACGGGCAGATAGCAACCATCGGTAGCATTGGAATTGCTCTAAACCCTACCGATAAAACGATAGATATGGACGCTGCCTTCAACGGCACCGGAAACCTCATTGCTTTGGTTGCCAACACCACCTCCGCAGCCGATATGCTCTACGTCATTAATGCCTCTACGGGTGCTACCACGATGGTCGGAAACATA
>JAYWHZ010000247.1:0-2752 GCA_043777395.1 Bacteroidota bacterium | reverse complement strand
ACAAAACCATCAGCCACCAAACGCTCGACATACAAACAAACGAACATGACTTAACATATTTTTTTGACAATGAAAGCCACTTGGGTTTTGACCTCTTTGCGGCGGCTTTTTATCTCATCACACGCTACGAAGAGCAGTTGCCCGATGCCCCACACGACCAATACGGACGCTACATGGCAACCGAAAGCCTTGCCTTCAAACACCAATTTTTAAAAAAAGCATTGGTCAATAGATGGACTGAAAAACTCAAAAAAGACCTCAAAAAAATGTACCCAAACGTTCAATTTCCCCACACGCCGTTTGCTTTTCAAGCCACTTTTGATATAGATTATGCCTTTGCCTTCAAACACAAAACCGCCGCCAAAACCATTAGAAATACGTTGGGTTGCCTCAAAAAAAACAACCTAAAACGCCTCAAAGCACAGTTTCAAACCCTCCTAAATCACAAAAAAGACCCCTTCGACACCTACGATTTGATTTTGGATTGGCACAAGAAGCACAATCTTTTAACACCATTTTTTTTCTTCTTAATGGCTGATTATTCAAAAACAGACGACAACCAAAACCCCAACAATCTCCAAATAAAACAATTAATTAAAAAAATAGATACCAAAACAACCGTCGGTTTGCACCCTTCGTTTGCCTCCAACACAAACCCAAAACGCTTGATAGAAGAATACAATACCCTGAAAAACTATATTAAAAAAAATGATTTGAATCTATCAAGGCAACATTTTTTGATGCTCGACATACCAAAAACATACCAAAAACTCATCAACTTGGGCATAAAAAACGATTATTCAATGGTATTTTCTCAACACAATGGTTTTAGGGCAAGCATTGCCACGCCCTATCTGTTTTATGATTTGCAAAACGAACAAACCACCGATTTGATGCTTTTTCCCGCTTGCGTGATGGATGCAAACCTGCATTTTTATCAGCAACTCACGCCCGCCCAAGCCATTGCCGAAATCAAAACATTAGTCGATGAAACGCTATTGGTCGGCGGCACTTTTATCCCTATTTGGCACAACAACAGCGTTTCCGATTTTGACGAATGGGCTGGCTGGCAGACCGTCTATGTAGCCATGTTGGAATATATTGCCCAAAAGACCAAGCATTGATTTGGAGCGGGTGTGTTTATTAACAACCAGAATTTTTGTGTTTTATAAGTTTAGATAATTGTCGATGTAGTCTTTGATGCCTTGTTGGAGGGTCGCAAAGGGTTTGTTGTAGCCTGCTTGTCGGAGTTTGTTCATGTTGGCTTGCGTAAAATATTGATATTTGTCTTTGAGTTCATGGGGCAAATCTATAAATTCTATCTTTTTGGGCAGTTTCATGGTTTCAAATATGCTTTCTGCCAACTCCAAAAACGATTGAGCCTGACCTGTTCCCAAGTTAAAGATGCCCGAAAGATGCCTATTTTCCATAAAAAACAAGAGAACATCAACCAAATCTTCTACATAGATAAAGTCTCGGCGTTGTTGTCCATCTTCAAATTTTGGATTATAAGATTTAAACAACTGCATTTTTTTTGTTGTTTTTATTTGGTTGTAGGCATGATAGACCACCGAAGCCATGCGTCTTTTGTGGCTTTCATTTGAGCCATAAACATTAAAAAACTTGAGTCCTACGCACTGAAAAGGTTTTTTGGGTTGTATCAAAGTCCATTTATCAAACTCATTTTTTGAGATGCCGTAAGGGTTCAAGGGTTTAAGGTTAAAAATTTGTTGGTCGTCTGTGTCGTCAAAACCCATCATGCCGTCGCCATAGGTGGCTGCGGAACTGGCATAGAGGAGCGGCAAACCAAATTGGAGACAACTATTAAAGACCTGTTTAGAAAAATCGAGGTTGAGATGATTTAACACGTCAAGGTCGGATTCGGTGGTGTCGGTTCTTGCCCCCAAATGAAAAACATACTGCACCGAGCGTTGGTTTTGGGCGAGCCACGAGATAAAAACCGAGCGTTCTATACGTGCTGTTGCCCTGATGGCGGTGTGGTTGGCGGCTTTGTCTGCTCTCGAAAAATCATCGATCAAAACCAAATCCAAGTAACCCAATCGGTTGAGTTTTTTGGCTAAATTGGCACCTATAAATCCTGCTGCTCCTGTTACGACTATCATTTTGTGTTTATTTTTTTATACATTTTAGGGCATAAACCATCGGTATGAGACCTTGTAGATGAGCGATTTGAAATTTATCTTTTGCTATCTCTATCGTTTTATTAAAGCAATTGTAGGGCGAATAGTCAAACTCTTTGAAGGCATTGATTTCAAATTTTTGGTTTAATAGAGCTTCAAAAAGTTCGGCTAAACTGTGGTTAAACGATATAGAAGTGAGGTTTATTGCTGCATCACGGTCGGCATAAGTGCCTTGCTCTTGCTCCACGATGGGTTCACGGTTGAAATAGGCGTAGGCTATATGGTCGAAATCGTTGTCGAAGCTCCACAAAAAAGGGTGAAAATCTGCCATGACAAACACGCCTTGAGGTTTTAGAAAATGAGCCACAATGCTTGCCCATTCGCCCAGGTCGTGGAGCCAGCCGATGGTGCCATAAGAGGTAAAAACGATGTCGAAAGTTTGGTTTAAATGCTGTTTCAAATCAAAGATATTGCAGCAAATAAATTGGGCGTTGAGGTCAAGTTCTTGGTTCATTTGTTGGGCATAATGGATTGCTTTGTCCGAAAAATCTACGCCTACGACCGTCGCCCCTTGTCTGGCGAGCGATAGGGTATCTTGCCCAAAATGGCAT
>JAYWHZ010000246.1:0-2753 GCA_043777395.1 Bacteroidota bacterium | reverse complement strand
GCGAATATGAAGTGCCTTTCTTAAAACTCAGAAAAAATATAGAAAAAAACGACCGAATTTATGTTCTCCCAAACGGAAAACTGGCACTTATTCCCCAACAGTGGTTTGCTCAATTACGTGATTTGTATGAGTTTATCGAAACCGATGCATTGGACGAAAATCAACTCTACTTGAAAAAAAGTCATAAAAATATTATTGATGAAGTCAATAAAAATATCAATAATCAATGTGTTACAAATAATGAAAATTTATCTAATCAACTTTCTGAACTCAAAACCGCTACCCTGCCACACCATTTTAATGCCGTGTTGAGACACTACCAACAAGAGGGTTTGAACTGGCTCTGGTGGCTAAATCAAAACCGACTTGGCGGCTGCCTTGCCGACGACATGGGGCTGGGAAAAACCATTCAGACGCTCGCCTTATTAGCCAAAGACCAACAAGAAAACAAACCCAAATGCAGCTTGCTCATAGTACCTAACTCATTGATATACAACTGGATAGAAGAGGCAAAACGCTTTGCTCCAAACCTGATATTCAAAAAATATGGCGACGATTGTAGAACGCCAAACACACTAAAACTCCTTTTCGACAGCACCGATATCATCGTTTTATCATACAATTTGGCACGGATAGACATTGAATTGCTAAAAAAAATGCCCTTTAATTATATCTTGCTCGACGAAGCCCAAAACATCAAAAACAGCCGCTCCAAAACCAGCAAAGCACTGATTGAGCTCAAAGGCAAACATTTTTTGACGCTCACGGGAACGCCCATCGAAAATTCGTTGATGGATTTGTGGTCTATCGTCAATTTTACAAATCGAAATCACTTGGGGCGAATCGATTATTTTAAGCAAAATTTTATGCTCCCGATAGAAAAAAACAACGACGAAGCCGCCAAATTGAAACTCAAAGAACGCATAAAACTGTTTTTTTTGAGACGAACCAAGCAGCAAGTCGCAAAAGATTTGCCCGAAAAAATAGAACAAACGGTCTATTGCCAAATGACAAGCATACAAAAAGACATCTACGAAACCTATAAATCCAGTTTTAGAAACAAATATCTGAAAAGTGTGGAAGAAAAAGGTGTTCAAAAATCTAACTTTTTATTGCTAAGGGGTTTGATGCTTCTCAGGCAGATAGCCAATCATCCGCAGTTAGCAGACGAAAACTTGCCCAATTCGTCGGGAAAGTTGGACGAGATAAGCCAAATTATTGATACTTCGCTTGCCGAAAACCATAAAATGCTCGTTTTTTCGCAGTTTGTCAAGCATCTGAACGTTGTTAAACGACTTTTGAATGAAAAAAACATCGATTTTATGTATCTTGATGGCAAAACACGCACCATAGACCGCCAAAAGATGGTCGAAGCATTCAATTTAGACCCCAAAAACCGTATTTTTCTCATCTCACTCAAAGCTGGCGGCGTGGGTTTGAACCTCACCTCGGCAGATTATGTGCTGATGCTCGACCCTTGGTGGAACCCCGCAGTAGAAAATCAAGCCATAGACCGTTCGCACCGAATAGGGCAAAAACAAACGGTTATCGCCTACAAATTTATTACCCAAGACACGGTAGAAGAGAAAATATTGATGTTGCAAAAAGCCAAAAAAGAACTTGCCAACGGCATCATCAGCGAGCAAGAATCTGCAATGCTCAGTTTGGATATAGACCAGATAAAAGAATTGTTGAGCTGATGGATTTAAAAATCAATTCAAATTCATTGACGTTAAATAAAAATAATTCGGTATATTTGCGGATTATATTCGGTTATGAAAAAAAATAAAATAGTGGTTACGGGTGGTTGCGGATATATTGGTTCGCACACCATCGTAGAGCTCGTTGGGGCAGGTTTTGAAATCATTAGCATAGACAATTATGCCTCTTCCAATGATCGAATTATGGCACAAATAGGGCAGATAGTAGGCAAAGATATTGTTAATTATCCCATAGACCTTTGCAACTTTGAGGCCGTCAAACAAATTTTTGAACAACACCAAGACGTGGTGGGCATTATCCATTTTGCAGCCTACAAAACAGTGCCAGAAAGCGTTGCCAAGCCCTTGATGTACTTTGAAAACAACCTGATGAGCCTGATTAACATCCTAAAAATTTCGGCGTTGTACGACATCAAAAGCATCGTTTTTTCGTCTTCTTGCTCGGTTTATGGCAATGTATCAAAGCTGCCCGTTACCGAAAAAAGCAAAATTCAAGAACCCGAATCGCCCTATGCCCGAACTAAAATAATGGGCGAAAAAATCATCGAAGACTTTGTCAAAACCAACGCCGTCAATGCCATCGCTTTGCGTTATTTTAACCCAGTGGGCGCCCATGAAAGCGGATTGATAGGCGAGCTGCCCATCGGTACGCCAGACAATTTGGTGCCTTTCATTACCCAAACAGCCATCGGTATCCGCCCCAAACTCAGTGTATTTGGCACCGACTACCCCACGCCCGACGGCACTTGTGTGCGTGATTATGTACACGTATCCGACATTGCCGAGGCACACGTCAAGGCAATACAACACCTCAACACACACCACAACCAAGCCCAATATGAGGTCTTTAATCTTGGAACGGGCAAGGGCGTTTCGGTTAAAGAAGCCATAGAAGCCTTTGAAAAAGCCACCAACCTAATGCTAAACTACGATTTTGCACCCCGGCGACCCGGCGACGTAGCGGCTATCTATGCCAACAACCGCAAAGCCAAAAAAATACTCCATTGGACACCCACACGAACACTCGAACAG
>JAYWHZ010000245.1:0-2755 GCA_043777395.1 Bacteroidota bacterium | reverse complement strand
TTAAATTCCAAAAAATCTCTTGGCGGATAGCCACAAACCGCCAGTTCGGCAAAGACCACCAAATCGATGCCATCGGTTTTGGCTTGGGCTATGGTTTTGATGATTTTGAGGGTGTTTTGTTCAAAATTTCCCGTGTGGTAGTTGAGTTGTGCTAAGGCAATTTTCATATCGAGTGTGTTATTGGGCTTGTAAAATATTGGATTCGATTATTTTTTTGGCAATGGCATTGCCCATAATTTTGTTTGCCAAAGCGTTTGCGTGAGCGTCTTCGGGGCTGACCCATAGGGCTTGTGGATTGTAGGTTTTGAGTGGTTGGAGGAGGTCTATGAAGGGTGTTTGGGTGTCCTCGGCGATGGAGCGAATGAAAGCATTGGCTTCCAAAAAAGGGTAGTTTTGGGTTTGGTGTAGTTCGGGAATATTGCTTATGAAGAGTTTGATTTGGTGCGTTTTGCAATATTTTGTCAGGTCTATCAAGGCATTTTTGTTGGTTTCGAGTGCTGGTTTTGAGGGCAGATAGAGGTCTGAGTAATAGGTTTTCCAATTAAAATTTTGGTTGAGGTTTACTTTTATTTTCTGGCTTTTGTCGCTCAAAAAAGCCAAGAGATAAGATTTACTAAACAGCCAATAACCGATTTTGCCCATGATTTTGGGCGTTGGTTCAGCATCGTTGATAAAATAGTTGAGTACGACCAAGTCGGGTTTTAACAAAATGCCTTTGGTTTGAAACAATTCAACCTGCATGGTGCTGTTGGTGTTGCCAACGCCACTGTTTAAGACCTCATATTGGTTCGGGTAAAGGCTATCGAGTTGGTTTTGGACTTGATTTGAAAACCGCTCACCGACCGCTATGCCCCAGCCAAAGGTGAAGGAATCGCCGATAAACAAAATGCGTTTTTTGGTTTTGCCTGTGTCCATTTTCGGTAGGTTTCGTTCTCTCATGCCTTGTTGGTTGGTCTGGACTTGCACGCCATAGTAGTTTCCCTGTTGGTTTGGCTTGTGGCAAAACGGCAGTTTTGGGTTTTGGTTGGGTTGTTTGAGGTCTTTGGCGTAGCGCCACATTTCCATGTTGTAGCTATAAAACAAAGGCATGTATGCTATTCTGACAAAAATTTCGCCCAAGGCGACCAAAAAAACCAAAGAAAAAATGAAGGTCAAGACCGAATAGATTTTTATTCTCATTAATTTTATAAAGTAAAAAAATAGATTTTTTGGCAAAATTAATCTTTTTTTGCATAGCAAACCCCAAAAATACACTTCAAAAATAAAATAAACCCAATGAACCTCACAAAATTTGAAGCCGTCGTTGGGTTGTAAGTCGATAATGATTCTAAAATTGAGCAGGCGAGGCAAGCGTTTTTCTTAAAGTTGATAGATAAACGTTGCGTTGTTTGAAGCCAAAAAAACGCCGTATCCGCCCCGAATGTTTGAAAACGTCGGGACTTGGTCGCTGAGTCCTTTTTCAAAATCGCCTCGTATCTGCTCCAAACTTTTGAGGTAAGTGAAATAATCTTTGCTGATTTTTTTAGGGTAATTTTAAGTTTTGTAGCATGAGCAAGTCCTCTTTTTTGTGTCATGCTCGTTGTGTCGTTGTGGTATTTGCTGCCGGATAGCTCCCTGAATAACTTAATTTTCTTGCTCGAGCCATTAAAACAAGCATCGTCGAAGTAGTATTTTGAATAATTTTGGCGGTATCGGCAGAGCGAACCGTCGTTTTCGATTTTAGAATCTGCCGTAATGGTTGGAGACCGCCGAATTGTCATTAATATAAACTTTAAAACTGCCAAAGGCAAATACGATAAAACGTCCACTGAATCCGTAGGATTCATACATTTATAGAAACAATGCTTCAAAGCATCCCTTCGAATCCTACGGATTCGTACAACTCGTGTTGATATTTTTTCTATAAACGTGCAAATCTTACAGATTTGGGGGCATTTCAACTCTTAATTCGCATTATTTATTAATTCAGAAATTTTTAATTCTTTTTGTTTTCACCGATGTTAAACCCTAAAAATCATTCAAAAGTCAGCTCCAACGAACCAAGTTTAAGACAATCGTTATTCTACAAATCAAATCAAATGCTTTGCGTATCTTTGTCAAAAAAAAACAACCATCAAATCATTAAAGCATCAAATCTTTTTAATATGAATTATTATGCACATGAGACCGCACTCGTCGATGAGGGCTGCACTATAGGCGAAGGCACAAAAATTTGGCATTTTTCTCACATTATGCCCAATTGTACGCTTGGCAAACACTGCAACATCGGTCAAAACGTCGTTATCTCGCCGCAAGTAACGCTGGGCAACAACGTCAAAGTCCAAAACAATGTCTCTATCTACACGGGCGTTTCTTGCGACGACGATGTTTTTTTGGGACCCTCGATGGTTTTTACCAATGTCATCAATCCTCGAAGTGCCATCAATAGGCGAGACGAATATGCCAAAACGCACGTGGGCAAAGGGGCAAGCATCGGTGCTAATGCCACGATTGTTTGCGGACACGACATTGGGCAATATGCTTTTGTGGGAGCGGGGGCTGTGGTTACAAAAACCGTAAAACCCTATGCTTTGGTTGTGGGAAACCCCGCAAGGCAGCTCGGCTGGGTGGGCGAATATGGACATCGCCTACATTTTGACGAGGCCAGCAGAGCCGTTTGTCCCGAGAGCAAACAAGAATATACGCTCAAAGGCGGCGTGGTATCAAGAGTGCATTGATGGCGGAATATGTGTTGATGCTGGCTCGTAGGATTAGA
>JAYWHZ010000244.1:0-2760 GCA_043777395.1 Bacteroidota bacterium | reverse complement strand
TTGTCTTGGTTTTTGTTTTGTTGGTTTGGGTTGTCTTGGTTTTTGTTTTGTTGGTTTGGGTTGTTGTTTTTGTTTTGCTGGTTTGGGTTGTTGTTTTTATTTTGCTGGTTTGGGTTGTTGTGTTTTTGTGGCAATGTAGGTTGCGGCTGCGGCGTTGGTGTGTTTTGTGCTACGTCGTTGTTGGCAAGAAGGGTTGTTTCTGTGGGTTCGTTGGTATTTTTAGTATAATTTTTATTGATTTTATTGATTTTGAGTGCATTAAATCTATTGCTTTCCCGTTCTTCTTCTTCTTGTGCAGCCCTAATTATTTCTGCCAAATCCATTTCTTCTGTGCTGACGGTTTCGGGTTGTTCGGCAGAGGTTTCCAGTGTGTTATAATTTATTTCTTGGGCAATGGGTTCGCTTGTTTCTTCGGGTTGGGCAGATACATCTTCGTCGGTTTGGGGTGTGTCTTTTCGTTTAACGGTGCGTTTGCGTGGTTTTGGCAGCGGTGTTTCGTTGATGGTTGTTGGTTCAGGATTTTTTTTATTCATTGTGATTGTAATTTGATGTGATGGTATCGATTTTTAGATGTTTATTTTTTTGGATAGGTTGAATTAATCAAGATTTTGGTAAATAAAAAGTTATTTGAGTAGAAATTGATTCGAAGAAATTTTTTATTTAGAATTTAGGAGAGGTTCAAATATCCGTCGGCAAACGGCATACCCTATGTTTAATTAGATTTTTAGAAAAACGCAGTGTGTAGCCTTTTTGCGGTGCAGTCAATGTCTATTTAAACCAAAACTGATGTGAGAAAATGCAAGATTATCAGCATGCTATCGGTCAAAAAGGGTTCAATGGGATAATAAATAAAATGTATTGCTTAGAAAATAGGCTCAAAGGCAAACTACAAATCCGCAACCAGATGCAACGTCATTCCAATTCTAAAAGAACAGATGCAAAACCATTGATTTAATGCTTCTATCCATCAAAAAACGTGTAAATTGTATCAGAATGCTCGGTTTTAGCGGTTAATTTTTACCAAAAGTTGGTTTTTTATGACTTCGTAAGCCGAAAAAAGCAACAGCGTATAAGTCAAATCACCCAAAATGCTGTTTCTAAAAAATGGGATTCCAGCCACATAGCACGTCATCAGACCCCAAAAATCGTGGGTGTAAAAATTACTGCCAATCCAAACACCAAAATTGCTTGCCAAAAAGAAAAAAACCGATGCCACAAGCGACCCAAAAACAAGCGAAACAGGGTTGGCATTGCTCCGTATCCAAAAACCAATACAAACCATGGCTGCAAAACAAGCGTAAACCCAAACCATACCCTCATAAAAGCCGTAAGGCAGAAGCATATCGCTCACCAACAAACTCAACAAAGGCACCGCAAAAGCCAGCCATTTTTTGGAAAAATGAACACCACCAAAAATCGCCATAGCCGCAATGGGCGTAAAATTGGGCGGATGAGGCAGCAAACGGGTCAGTGATGCAACAAAAATGATGCTGATAATGGCTAAAAATTGGTAAGATTTGATGTTTTTGTTCATCATGAAGTATTTTTTAAATTACTTTGTGCAAAGTTACAACATAATTTCTGATTTAATCACAAAAATATTATTCTATCGTTTTTTTAATCCCTAACAAAATGCTGTGTATCGTAGGTGCTGGCGGTTTCGCAAGCGAAGTATTGTGTCTGCTGTGCGACTTAAAACGTGAAAACGAAGTGTATTGCTTTTTTCAGTCCGACAATCTTTTTGTATCCGACACACACATCTTGGGCATCAAAGTGCTGCCTTTATCCACATTCGACCCCGACACTCAAACCCTCATCGTGGCAATTGCCAACCCACTTATCCGCCAAAAAATCGTGGAGCAGCTGCCCCAAAACACCCAATTCGAGACCCTCATTCACCCAAACGCCATCGCCTCTCGCTGGGTATCGGTAGGAGTGGGCAGCATCATCTGTACAGGCGTTTCGCTCACGTCCAACATCGTTTTGGGCAAGCACACACACCTCAATTTGTACACAACAGTCGGACACGATTGCCAGCTGGGAGACTATTTCACCACGGCTCCAGCCGTCAATATCGGCGGGCAATGTACCATCGGCAACAGGGTTTACGTGGGTTCGGGGGCTTGCATTCGCCAACAAATCACCATTGCCGACGACGTAACGCTGGGTATGGGCAGCATCGTGGTCAAAAACATTAGCCAAAAAGGCATCTATGCAGGCAATCCAGCCAAAAAATTAATTAAACAACAAAAAATTTAGATAAAAAAATCAAGAAAATCCAAATATCAAATGAATCAAAGTTCAGACAACCACAACCCCGATGTATTGACTTGCTTGGCAAACCTAAGCAACGACGAAGTTTTTACGCCACCAAATTTGGCAAACCAAATGTTGGATATTTTGCCACAAGAATTATTCAGCAACCCGAAAACAACTTTTCTGGACCCAGTGAGCAAAACAGGCGTTTTTTTGAGAGAAATAGCCAAACGACTCATACTCGGCTTAGAAACCGAATTTCCTGACCAACAACAACGACTAAATCATATTTTTACAAAACAACTCTTTGGAATCGCTATCACCGAACTAACAGCATTGCTGAGCCGAAGAAGCCTATATTGCTCCAAAACAGCAAACGGCAAATATTCTATCTGCCAAACTTTTACGAACGAAAACGGAAATATAGTATTTGATAAAATAAATCACACTTGGCAAAACGGCAAATGTACCTATTGCGGAGCAAGCCAAGAAGTTTATGACCGA
>JAYWHZ010000243.1:0-2762 GCA_043777395.1 Bacteroidota bacterium | reverse complement strand
AGCCATTTGCGTAGAAGAAGAAGAATTGAAACGCCTGCTCAAACAATACAACGTCGAGGCTTGATGCTGGTTTTAGACCTGCAACAAAATTTCGGTTACGCCGTGCTCGTAATTGGCTTGCATCAAGGTTAGTATTTGGGCAAAATGGTCGTCGTTGTGTACAAAATCGATGTGCGAAGTATCAATAATGACACACCGCAAGTCGTTTTGGTTCATTTTTATAAACTCCATATAGCTGTCGTCTATGCTTTGAAGATACTCAACAGAAATATTTTTTTCATAAAGGCGACCTCTACGGGCAATATTTTGTAGTATCCTATCGATGCTCGTACGCAGGTAAACAAAAATATCGGGCTTGGGAAGCTTGTGGTTCACGATTTCAAAAAGTTCTTTAAAAAGTTTAAATTCTTTGGTGTTGAGGGTTTTTTGGGCAAAAATCAAAGATTTGTAGAAGCTAAAATCGGTCAATAAAATCTGGGTATCAAAGTTGGTGTTGGCAAACTCGTTGTGGAGTTGATGGTAGCGTTGGTTTAGAAAAAAAACTTCGGTAGCAAAGCCATATCTCTGAATATCGGTATAAAAATCGGTTAAAAAAGGATTCTCATCAAAGCGTTCTTTGAGTATTTTGGCATCAAAATGTGCCGAGAGGCGGTCGCAGAGCGATGTTTTGCCTGCTCCAATGTTGCCTTCTATGTTGATAAATCGGTGCTTCATAAATTGTAATGGGTGCAAAGATACGTCATTTTGGAAGCATTGACGTTTGGAAATAAAAAAAATGGGTTTAGTTGATGGTTTTAAAATCGCCCCTTAGGGTTCTAAAACGCTTTCGAGCCTCGACGGCAAAGATGCTATTGGCGTAGTTGAGCATCAGTTCTTGGTAGAGTTCTTTGGCTTTATCGGTGTTTTGGAGTTTATTTTCGTAGAGAATTGCCATTGCCATCAGGGCATCGTCTGCCAGAATATCACTTGGAAATTGGGTTATTATTTTTTGGTAATAAGTCAATGCTTGCTCATAATTCATTTGTTTTGCTTTTATTTTTGCGATGCCAAAATAGGTTTCGTCGGTCAAGGTGTGTTGCGGATAAGCTTTGAGGAGGCTGTCGTAGATGGTCAATGCCGCTTCGTTTTGGTTTCTAAAAGCGAGCAAATCGGCTTCGGCATAGAGTTGCATAGGGTATAACGTGCTGTCCATGCCCAAATTATCCATGATAAGCAGCGAAAGGGCAATGGCATCGTTGGCTATTTTTTGAGTTGTAGCAGATTTGAGGACATCAAACTGCGCTTGCGCCCATTCAAAATCACCTTTATAAAACGAAAGTCGGGCATTTCTAAACTTGGCATCTTGTCCCAAAACATCTTGCTTAAACTCCAAATCGACTTGCCCATAGAGCAATGCACTTTCCCACATTTCGCCGCTCATCACGTAGTAGTCGGCGAGTTCGAGTTTGATTTGTGCCAGTTTTTGACGTTTGATGTTGGTCAGGGCAATGGTTTTTTCGAGCAAAGCAATGGCAGAGTCAAGTTTGTTGAGGTGCAAAGCCTGCAAGCGAGCCAATCCACGCTGGACATCGGCGGTTTTAAAGTCTGCTCCAAATTGTTTTAGGTAGTTTTGATAGTCAATTTCCAAGCCTTCGAACAGTTTTGTTTTATTTGAAATATCGTTTTCGGTTAGGTTTTCAAATTGTGTATCCAAGAGTTCGGTTCGGGCTATGCGGTAGTTTGGCGAGTTGTCGTTTTTATCGATGATGTGTTGGTAAATTTGAGTTGCGGCGGCATAGTTTTGGTTCTCACGTGCTGTTTGAGCCAGATAGATGAGGCGTTGTGCTTGTTCGATGAGGCGTTTATCTAAGGCTTTGGCTTGAATAAAAGCGGCGTTGTAGTCTTTTTGTTGAACAAAAAACCAGACCAATAGTTCTATCAAGTTGGTGTTGTTGGGATTTTTTTGTACTTTCTGTACCAATATATTTTTGAGTGCGTTGTAGTCGCTGGTTTGTTCGAGCCGATTTTGGAGCATGTTTTGAATAAATCCGAGTTGGTAGGGTTGCGTTTCGAGCATGTCGAGATAGGCTGAAATCATGCCATTGGTCTCGTTGGTTTTGAAATACAAATCGGCGAGTTCGTTGGCAAAAAGATAGGGATTGGCGTTGAGTGTTTGCCCTTTTTTGTAGGTTTCTATTGCCCATTCGGTTTCGTCTCTGTTTGTAAATGCCTGTGCCAATTCATAGACCTGCGGCGGCGTGTTGCCCTCAAAGTCTTTGATTATGTCTTTATAGAGTTCGTCTGCCTTGTCTTTTTTGTTTTCTTGTTGCTTGATGGCAAAGGCTCTATCGACCTGAAAAGCGAGTAATTTTGGGTTTCGTTTGCTTTGTTCTTTGGCTATTTTTTCGGCTTTGGGATAGTTTTTGAGTTCTATCAGCGTATTAAAATAGGTGTTATAATCGATTTGGTTGCTTGGGTTTTGTTTATAAATTTTTTCGAGCAGCACGTTGGCTTTCTCAAACTCACGTTTTTCGGTATATTGTTTGGCGAGCTGCCTGTCGAGTTCGCTGTTGGCTTGGGCAAATAGCACGGCGTTTGGCTGGCAAAAAAGGTAAAAGCAGACGAGTAATAAGGCGATATTTTTTTTCATTTGATGAGTTGATGGCAATGCTTTACAAAAAAATTGGATACAAAAATAGTTCAACCGTTTGATATGTTATGACTTTATTTGCCACTCGATAAAACAAAAAGAAAGTGATTATTTTTAACCACTTTCTTTCAAT